>NZ_JCACKO010000136.1:0-165679 GCF_059505445.1 Brasilonema angustatum
TTCTGCTTAACCCTTTGTTACATACTTGTAATTTTTCTCCCTGACTTACTTAATAGATAATTATCTACTTTTTTTACTGTGAGTAAGTAAAACGGCATAAATAATTCATACGATAGAATCGCAATGGTGCTCTGTAATCCATCGCGAATTTGATGAAAGCCGATCGCAAACCAACTCCTGAAATGACTTTGCCTACCTTTAATCGCCCTGAACTACTCGCCCCCGCAGGTTACTGGGACTGTGCTAAAGCTGCTGTGGAAAATGGGGCAGATGCTATTTATTTTGGGTTGGATCGGTTTAATGCGCGAATGCGGGCGCAAAACTTCACGGAGGCAGATTTGCCCAAGTTGATGGAATTTCTGCACCGTCGGGGTGTCAAGGGCTATGTCACCCTGAATACACTGATTTTTCCCCAAGAACTTAGAGAAGCAGAGCAATATCTTCGTACGATTATCACTGCTGGCGTGGATGCAGTCATTGTCCAAGATATTGGAATTTGTCGTCTTATTCGTCACCTTTCTCCAGATTTTCCCATCCATGCTTCCACGCAAATGACTATCACCAGTGCAGCAGGAGTGGAATTTGCCAAATCCTTGGGGTGTCAGTTGGTAGTACTTGCTCGTGAATGCTCTTTGAAGGAAATTGAGAAAATCCAGCGCCAGCTTCCAGAACAAACCTCACTTCCTCTGGAAGTTTTTGTTCATGGTGCCCTGTGTGTAGCATATTCTGGTCAATGCTTGACGAGTGAAGCCTTAGGGGGACGTTCTGCCAACCGTGGCGAATGTGCCCAAGCTTGCCGAATGCCCTACGAGTTAATCTCAGATGGCAAAAGTGTAAATTTAGGAAATCGCAAATATTTACTCAGTCCTCAAGACTTGGCTGGCTTAGAAGTACTGCCAGAATTGGTGAAAGCGGGGGTGAGTTGTCTCAAGATTGAAGGTCGCTTGAAAACTCCTGAGTATGTCGCTAATGTGACCCGCGTTTATCGTGAAGCTTTGGATCGGGTAATGTCTCAGTTGGATGGAGGAGACAAGGAGAAATTCTCCACATCTTTTCAAGAACACTACAACCTAGAGATGGCGTTTTCTCGCGGACAGTATACGGGTTGGTTTGGCGGTGTTAACAATCAAGAACTCGTTCATGCTCACTTTGGCAAAAAGCGCGGGGTTTACTTGGGCGAAGTCATCCGTATCAGTAACGAAAAAGTAATAGTACGCTTACAAGCCCCAGTCAAACCAGGTGATGGTGTTGTTTTTGACTGCGGTCACCCAGAAGCGCAGGAACAAGGGGGTCGAGTTTATGCGGTGGAACAGAAGGGAAAAGAAACAGCGCTAACTTTTAGTCGCCGTGATCTCAACTTGCGACGAATACACGTAGGAGACAAGATTTGGAAAACCAGCGATCCAGAACTTGATAAGCAACTACGTCAGAGTTTTGCTGGAGAAAATCCGCAGTTTCAGCGTCCGATTCACATAGAGATGTATGGAGAAGTTGGTCAGTCAGTAACTGCGATCGCCCGCGACGAACTAGGTCACATTGTCCAGGTAGAATCTACAATCCCCCTTGAGGAAGCTCACACCAAACCCCTCACCCCAGAACGTTTACACGAACAATTTGGTCGTCTGGGCAATACTCCCTTTTATCTAGGAAGTTTGACAAATTACCTCAATGGTGCAGTCATGGTACCCGTGAGTGAGTTGAACCGTTTACGACGAGAGATTGTGGCGCAATTGGAAGAGTTGCGTTCCCAACCCAAACGTTGGCAACTCGGTCCTGAAGCCTCCCTCTCAGACTTACTTGCTTCCCCCTCCCTCCTTCCCTCCCTCCCTCCTTCATCCCACTCCCTGATTGTACTAGTGCGAAACTTCAAGCAACTACAAGCTGCACTAGAAGCGGGAATCGAAACACTCTACTGTGAATTTGAAGATCCCCGCGCTTATCGGGAAGCAGTGCAGATCGTACGCCAAGCAAACAAAGGAAATACTCAGCACTCCATCTGGGTTGCACCTCCGAGAATTACCAAACCTGGGGAAAATTGGATTTTGCAACAGGTGCGTTCCTGCGAGGCAGATGGCTATCTGATACGCAACTATGACCATCTCCAGTTTTTTGCCAATGAGCGTTGCATAGGGGATTTTTCTCTCAACGTTGCTAATCCCTTAACAGCAGATTATTTTAAGAATCAACTTGGTTTAGAACGGGTAAGTGCATCTTACGATTTGAACATTACTCAGTTGGAAGACTTGCTGACAAGTTGTCCACCCCAGTGGTTTGAGGTGACAATTCATCAACATATGCCCATGTTTCATATGGAGCATTGTGTCTTTTGTGCGTTTCTATCTCAAGGAACTGACTATACCAACTGCGGACGCCCCTGTGAGAAGCATGAAGTGAAATTGCGGGACAGGGTGGGGACAGAACACATTCTCCAAGCTGATGCAGGTTGTCGAAATACTGTCTTTAATGGCACTGCTCAAACCGGAGCCGAATACGTACAACACCTGATAGAGCTTGGTGTACGCAATTTTCGGATTGAATTTGTCAATGAGACTCATGAAAAAGTGACGCAAACGATACATCGTTATCAACAACTGCTGCAAGGTGAAATGACTGGCTCTCAACTGTGGCGGGAGTTAAAGTTACAAAATCAGCTTGGTGTGACTCGTGGTCCAATGGGAGTGAATCCAAGTCGGTGAGTCAACCTGCTTGCTCAAAATCCCTTGTCTTGCTAGATTTCTACAGCAAGACAAGGGCGACTTTTCATGCAGAGTGAAATAAATCTTTATGAGTTGAAACCGGAATAACACTAGATGAAAATGTAGCAGATAGTAATTGAACTTAAGTGTGCTACTGATTATGAGTGATACATTTAAACCTGGCGATCGCGTATTTGTGAAGAGCGGATCATACAAAGATCAACATGGCAAGGTGACTGGTGAGACGCAAGGTCTTTTTTTTAAAAAAGTGTCAGTAAAATTAGATAAATCTGGGAAGGAGGAGATTCTAGAGGGTGATTTACTCCATGAAAACTTAGAAACAGACGAAGTGGATGCCACAATAAAAAATGTTGAGAAACACTTTAACGAAGTTCTTCCCAAACTACCCGAACCAACGGGAGGACAAATGAAAAAAGAGATACCTACTCATCTGGGATATCTCAAAAATGCTCTAAATTCCAAACATAAACATCGAGCTAATCAAGAATCTACCTACCTTGTCGGAGCAATTCCAAGCATACGCGAAACCGAATCAATACCAAAAGAGTGGGGGAAGGATCTAGAAATTGGGCTGGATAGAATACAACACTGGATTAAAAAAAATCTGTGAGCCAACCTGGCATAGATCTTGTTTTTTTGATTAAACTCAGCAAGGCTGAGTTTAATTGCTTCTTTTTTTTTCAGATTCCGGATAGTTCTAATTTAAAGTCCCTAATTTACTTGAACAATAGTATCAGTCACACACTTAACAATTCAGCTATTCAATAAGACAAATTATTTCAAAAGTTCCAGAGTGAATTCCTAAGAGCTTCTCTTATAACGGGTAACCTTTCAACATTATATTCCAGTAGAGATAGGGAAAGCCATATTTTTTTAGCAGCCACATACTGTACCGTTCTCTAGTTGGATCAATTGGGAATGTGGGGAAAAGCTTGTTGTCATAACCAAATTCAGCAAGTACTACCTTGCCATATCCTGTAGTTATTGGACAGGAACTATAGCCGTTGTATTTTTGAGTGAGGTTTTTTGAGTTGATTAAAGCCAGTAAGTTATGAACAAGAACTGGCGCTTGTTTTCTCACAGCAGCCGCTGTTTTCGATGTTGGGAGACTCGCCGCATCACCCAAGCTAAAAACGTTGGGGTAAACATTGTGCTGTAGCGTATATTTGTTTACATTAACCCAGCCTTGACTTGCTCCATCTGGTACAGCTAATTTACTCTGTTTTATAAAATCTGGTGCGCTCATAGGTGGTGTGACATGGAGTAAGTCATATTGGATAGCTACTTCTTCGACACCTGAATCTGTTAAAACATCAAAAATTGCTGTTTTGGTATCTGCTTTAATTTCTTTGAGATTGTGTTTGTATCTTACGTCTATCTGTTTACGCTCAACTACAGAAAGCAGTGTTTGCGCAAATTCTTTAACGCCGAAAATTACTCCCATAGCTGTGCAAAACATGATTTTTGACTGAGGGCGTATCCCTTGTTTCCTGAAGGCATCATCAGCCAAATACATAATTTTCTGTGGTGCTCCTCCACATTTCACCGGAGTATTAGGGTAAGTGAATATAGCATTACCATCTTTGAAATTCTTGATGAGTTCCCAAGTGTAAGGGGCGTATTCATAAGCATAATTACTACAAACGCCATCTTGCCCAATTGTTTCTTTTAGCCCTTTAATTAAATGCCAATCAATTTGAATACCTGGAGCTAATACTAGATATTCATAACAAATACGCTTTCCTTCCTGAGTAATAACTGTATTGTTGTCTGGATCTAACTTAGCTACATAATCTTTGATCCAAGTAGCACTATCAGGAATATAGTCTTTTTCATCCCTTACAGTATCAAGAGCTTTGTAAACACCACCGCCAACTAGAGTCCAAGCTGGTTGGTAATAGTGCTTGTCTGTTGGTTCAATAATGGCAACATCAAGCTGTTTATTTTTTTTCAGCAGTTGGGCGGCAACTGTGATGCCTGCGGCTCCACCCCCGACGACTACGACTTGGTGCTGCACACTCACTGCGTCACTTGGAATGGCTGATTCACCATCTAATGGCTTAACTAGTGCTGAGGACATGATGTTTTTATTTGCTTTAAAAATCAAAACTTCTCGTTTTATTGATTTTATAAGTGTGAAAGCGCTTGCCTAAATCTTGTCAAGAACCAAATATTAATGAAATGTACTAAAGCTTTCTTCACAAGATGCGCTTACCCTGATACACGACTCGTGAGCTTACTTTAGGTAGTTGATACTTTTAAATATTATATTTTTTGAAAAAAAATTATGTTACTCTCCTACTTTTTGTAAAATAGACCTCTTGCAAAAGTCAGATTTTACGAGATTTTGTTAAGAGTTAAGCGTTCAGAATTCCCTGTTCCCTGCGATGCCTGTTCCCTACAACTGCCACGAAGTCTAATGACCAAATTGCAGACTAGAGATTCTGGAAAAGTTCTATAAGTCAATACGCTTGCTGTTTAGGGTTGATCCTCCCTAGCCCTCCTTAAAAAGGAGGGAACTAAGCCCAATCATTTCATGAATGGTGAAGCACAACTACCTCTAAGTCAGACCACCGTTCAGATAGGACTCCAGCAAGCGATCGTAAACCCCATACTTCACCTCGACGATGACCAACGGCGATCGCACTAATTTTTGTTTCTAGCAATGCTTGTTCAGCAGGCTGTCGCAACTGTCCGGTTATGTAAACATTCGCACCACGAGTTGCTGCTTCACGCACAAGCGAGTCAGTCATTGCACCAACAACAGCAACTCGTGTGACTTCAGTGGTTTGGGCTGCACGTACCTGCTCGTATTCACCAAATATTTGATTGACAATATCAGACAAACGGGCAAAGCTTTGAGTCGGAATATCTCCTATCATACCGATTGCTCTGCCGTCTTTGTTTCCCAACACTTCTAAACCACACATTCCCAAGACTTGAGCCAACCTAGAATTGAAAGAAAAAGTTAAGCGCTCATCAAATGGTAAATGATAAAATATAACACCAATATCTGGTGCTAGTTGTCCTGGTTCAAGTTTCCAAGGACGATGTAAGAACAGTGCATCTATATCTTGAGTGCTTGCCCATTCCTGTAATTGCGCCCCAGGTTCTAGTACCAAGCCGAAACGTTTAATAGGACGTGTTGAAGGCAAATATACACCTCCTCTTTCCTCTTGAGAGTATCGCTCAACAGCAAAGAATTGGTCTAGAAATTCTGTTATTTCTTGTAAAAGAATCAAGTTGCTTCCAGTCATCATTTATAAGCTATTTTTATGAAGAAACATAATTATAATTTATAAAAAATATTTGATGGAACGGCTGGCACAGATAAATTTCATAAATATTAATACCATTTTTCTATAAAATTGAGCTTAATTTAACTCCATTGTAGTTCCTCCTTAACTAGGGGACACAAGGGAAGGAGTGGATAATTATGAAACGCATTTTTACAAAGAATTGGTATTACAATTAGACAATACTAAGCAAACAGTTAATCAAAAATAAGTAGCTCAACCTAATTAAACGTGAAATGTCATTGCGTTAGCGCAGCGTGCCCGGAGGACAGCGGAACGCAGTGAAGCGAAGCAATCGCAAGAATCGTATCTTATGTTTTTTTGTTTTGACCTACTTAGTGCCAGTCATCTAACATTTAATTTTATGAGAAATGCTTAATAATCTGACAATTGGTAAAAAAATAGGTGCAAGCGTTGGATTTGGGTTAACGATGCTTGCCGCTATTGGAGTTGTTTCATACCAAGCGACAAACAATCTTATTGAAACCTCTCGCTGGCAAACCCATACTTATCAAGTACTTGATCAATTGAATAATTTAACATTTCAGCTAAAAGATGCTGAAAAATTACAACGTAATTATCTAATAACAGGAGATAAAAGTTCTTTACAACCTTATAACACTGCAATATCCGGGGTTAAGCAGAGTTTAGAATTACTAAAAAAATTAACTGAAGATAACCCAAATCAACAGCGTAGAATAGACGAAATAGAACCAGAAATTCAACAAAAAATAACGACAATGCAAAGCTCTGTTTATTTGCGCAATAGTCAGAAATTAGATGCTATACGGAAACAAGTCTTGACGGAAAATAGTAAAAATTCTAGCAATGAAATCCGTCGTATTCTGTTAAATATAGAAAGAGAAGAGCGGAATTTATTAGAACAGCGCTCTCGGCAAACTAAAGCAGCAACGGATAAGGTAATTAATACTATAATTTATGGTATTCCTCTAGCTTTTTTACTCTTAACTTTAATTGGTATTTATTTAACTAGAAATATTTCTAAACCTCTTCAAGAACTTTCTAAAGTCACAGAAAAGTTGGCAATGGGAGACTTATCTGTAAATACAACTGCTGACAATCGCCAGGACGAAATTGGTACGTTAGCGCAGGCGTTTAACCAGATGGTTGCCAATTTACGCCAGACAAGTAAGATAAATAATGAACAAAACTGGTTAAAGTCTAACATAGCTAAACTTAGCCAGATGCTGCAAGGTCAGAGAAGTTTAGAAACTGTCGCTAGTATGATTCTCTCTGAACTTGCCCCATTAGTTAATGCACAACATGGTGTTTTCTACATCATGGACTCTGTTGATGAACAGCCAATCCTCAAGCTTATCGGTAGCTATGCATATCAACAGCGTAAACATCTGTCGAACCGATTCTCCTTAGGTGAAGGACTGGTGGGACAATGCGCTCTAGAAAAGCAAAAAATTATACTTACAGATGTACCAAGTGACTACATTCATATCAGTTCTGGTTTAGGCGAAGCCAAACCATTAAATATTATTGTGTTACCTGTGTTGTTTGAAAATCAGGTTACAGCAGTGATTGAGTTAGCTTCTTTTCAACGCTTTGGAGAGATTTATCTGATTTTCCTAGAGCAAGTTACACAAACCATAGGTGTGGTACTGAATATAATTGCAGCCGATATCCGCACTCAAGAACTACTCCAACAATCCCAAGCTTTGACACAACAGCTACAAGTTCAGCAAGAAGAACTTAAGCACAGTAATAAGATATTAGAACAACAGGCTCAGACCTTGCAAGCATCAGAAGAACTTTTGAAGCTGCAGCAGGAAGAGTTGCAGCAATCTAACGAAGAATTGGAGGAGTTAACCGCCAATTTAGAAGAAAAAGCGGAGCTACTATCAACGCAAAAAAAGGAAGTTGAACGCAAAAATCAGCAACTTGAAGAAACAAGGCAATCATTGGAAGAGAAAGCAGAGCAACTAGCGCTATCGTCAAAATACAAATCAGAATTTCTGGCGAATATGTCCCATGAATTACGGACACCGCTCAATAGCTTATTAATTTTGGCGAACTTGTTAGCAGATAACGTTGAGGGGAACCTGAGTGCAAAACAAGTAGAATATAGCCGTACAATTCACTCAGCAGGTCGTGATCTTCTGGCGTTAATCAATGACATTTTAGATTTGGCAAAAATTGAATCTGGAACTATGTCAATTAACATTAACCAGATGCTGTTGCTCGAATTGCGCGACAACATAGAAGGTACATTTAGGCAAGTCGCAATTGACAAAAAACTTTCTTTCACCATTGAATTAGCTCCAGAACTGCCAACAACAATTGAAACCGATGTAAAATGCTTACAACAAGTGTTGAAAAATCTGTTAGCAAACGCCTTTAAATTTACAGAGCGAGGAGAAGTCAGCTTACGGATGTTTGTGGCAAAGCAGGGGTGGAGTTCCGACCAGGAAACTTTGAATTGTGCCCCTATGGTTATAGGCTTTGCTGTAAAAGATACAGGCATAGGTATTGCCTCACAAAAGCAAAAGATTATTTTTGAGGCATTTCAACAAGCAGATGGTAGTACGAGTCGTAAGTATGAGGGTACAGGGCTAGGCTTGTCAATCAGCCGTAAAATCACTGAAATGTTGGGTGGCGAAATCAAGCTTGAGAGTCACTTAGGTCAAGGAAGCACGTTTACGCTTTACTTACCCCAAATAGGAGGGGGGAGAGAAGAAGAGAAGGAGAGAGGGAGAGAGGGAGAGAGGGAAATTTCTCTGAGTTTGTCGCTGACTCCTTCAATCATTCCAAACTTTGAAGCACAGACACGAACACCCGATCTGCCCAGTCCCTTAATTGACGATAGAGGTAACATCCAACAAGGCGATCGCCTGCTTGTAATTGTGGAAGATGATCTGATGTTTGCGCGTATCCTTTTAGATATGGCACGCCAAAAAGGATTTAAGGTCATCCTCGCCCACAATGGCAGTACCGGTTTGAGATTGGTACAGGAATTTCAACCTTCAGCAATCATCCTGGATATCCGCTTACCAGAAATGGATGGTTGGACAGTGCTGGATCGCCTCAAGCATGATCCTTCTGTGCGTCATATCCCAGTGCATATCATGACAGTTGAGGAGGGGCGACAGCGCGGTTTGCAACAAGGGGCGATCGCCTATCTACAAAAGCCAGTTAGTAATGAAACGTTACAGCAAGCATTGACAAAAATGAGGGGTTTTGTGGATCGCAGTGTGAAGAATCTGCTAATCGTGGAAGATGACTCCACTCAGCGGTACAGCATTGTGGAACTGATAGGTAACGGCGATGTTGAAACGACTGGTGTTGCAACGGGAGCAGAAGCACTAGCGGCGATTCGCTCACAGCATTATGACTGTATGGTGCTGGATTTAGGACTACCAGACATGAGTGGGTTTGAACTGATTGAACAAATTAAGCAGCAACCAAATGGTGAAGCATTGCCCATCATCATCTATACTGCCAGAGAACTGACCAGAGCCGAAGATACTCAACTGCGACGCATTGCAGAAACGATTATTGTCAAAGATGTGCGCTCACCCGAACGTCTGCTGGACGAAACCGCTTTATTCTTGCATCGAGTACAGGCAAACTTGCCAATACCTAAACGACAAATGCTTGAACAATTGCAATCGTCTGATCCTGTACTCGCAGGCAAAAAAGTGCTGATTGTTGATGATGATGTGCGTAATATCTTTGCTCTGACAAGTATGCTTGAACGTTATCAAATGCAGGTTCTGTATGCCGAGAACGGTAAGGATGGCATTGAAGTCTTACAAAACAATTCAGACATTGATATGGTTTTGATGGATATGATGATGCCAGAATTGGATGGTTACCAAACCACTCGTCTGATTCGGCAAAATAATCAATTCAAATCCTTGCCGATAATTGCTCTGACTGCCAAAGCTATGCAAAGCGATCGCGACAAGTGTATTGAAGCTGGTGCCTCCGATTATATTTCTAAACCTGTTGACACCGAGCAGTTGCTTTCTCTTTTGCGCGTTTGGCTATATCGATAGTTTTCCGTATCCCTCTCACTTCCTCATTACCCCTTCATTTTGGCAAATAAAGATGCATACTGAGCCATTGTTTGCTGGGATAAAGGAAGTAAAAATTCACTTTTATTAAAAACTTCAGGTTTCATAAATAACAAGCTGCGTAAAGGTTCTTGAAAATCAGACTCAGCAATATTTTTAGAAATTGGTGAATTTGTTTTAGTTAGTAAAGAGATTTTTTTAGCAACACCAGGATTTAAACAAAAGTCTATCCATTGATATAACAAAGATTGCTTATCTTGGTCTACGGGAGTTACCCATACATCTGCCGAGAGTGCTGTTCCTGACTGAGGAACTACCACCTCTAGGTGTGGATAGCGCCCAATGACTGATACAACATCGCTTGACCAGCCAATTGCTAACCAAGTATCACCAATAATTAGAGGTTCCAAGTATCTAGTAGAATCGTAAAATTTCACCTGTTGATTTAATAGTTGTAATTCCTTTTCTAAATTTGGAACTGTATTTAAGTTTTCTGTGTTGTAAGATTTTTCTAACTTCTTTAAAACTAGACCAATCACTTCCCGTGGTTGATTTAAAAGAGAAATGCGTCCTCGCAGTTTCTCATTCCATAAATCACCCCAATCTCTGGGCGGGGTCAAACCTAATTCTTGGAACTTATCTCGGCGATAAATCATCACCGTACTACCCCAACGGTAAGGAACAGCCCAAACGTTTCCTTTGGAATCCACCAAACCTTTGTCGTTACGTGTTACCAATTCTTGCCATTTTTTGGGCAAACCAGACCACTGTTCTATCTTTGTCACATCCAGTGGTTGTATAAGTTTCTTCTCAATTGCATAACTTATCCAGTAATCTCCCAAAGTGACTAAGTCAGCTTTAGTAACTTTTTGAGATTTAGCAAATGGTAAGAAGCGACGCCATCCTTCCTCATCAGTACTATTCGTTTTTTTCTGCCAAGTTTGCAATTGTTGAAATAAATCCTGTAATTGCTCTACAGGAGTAAACTTTAATTGCACTTTTGGCTGCAAGCTGCTGAATTGATTAACCACCTGACCAGGGATAGAACCTTTCAACAGTTGCACGTTTAGCACCTGTTTGTTGTTAGCACACCCAACAAGCAGTTGTGAAAGCGCGAGTGTACTTGTACCTAGCAAAAAAGACCGTCGCTCCATTAATTTTGACTTTTAGCTTGGAAAAGCGTTAAGATTAGCAGTTTTACAAACCTAAGTCTAGCAAGAATTAAGTTAGACGATTAAAAGATACAGCAGCAATTCCTGAGTCACGCTCGTCACTAAGTCAGAAGTAAAATGTGCTCTATATCTGCCTCTTGAATTGAAAAGGCGTACCTCATTAGCTTGCAATCTGCTATAGCAGTGCTAAATGAGATTGCAAATTGTCTCATGAGGGCTCTTAACAGGGAGCAGGGAACAGGAATTGTTTATAAATGATTTAGGATTGCTATATATCTCTGTCGCTTGATTTATATTTTTTATTTTTAGATAAACAATATTTATTTTTAGATCATACTAGTCAACATAACTAATTGTCAGAGTTTTTTGACAATTAGATTTGGAATTTCCTTTTTCAACTTGATACCGATGTCAGCTATCAGTAATATTTTACTAAGTAATTATTCAGATAAGCAGTCAGTATTGAGTATGGAGTGTCTGACTTTTTGTTTTACAGTCTCTAAAATTAAAAGCGCTGAGGGAAAGGTTTTACGTCGAAAATTTATTTATGGGACAAAATAGACTCAGGTCGCTGAATCCAAAGGATTTATCTGGAGGAATTTACTGAGAACTTCGGACGACATAAGGGTTTAGGTTCCTATGCACTCAGCACCAAGAAAACGTTAAGCGCAAGCATTTTTCAAAAAAAAATCACTAATTTAATTTTTGTAAATAAAAAAAGTGACTAAGACTTGTAGATAATATATAGAAATATTTATAATTGAAAATTTAAGTATTGCATTTCAACAGAATATATTAAAAGTTAAAAAAATCATAAGTATAGTTAACATGGTCAATAGATTGAATACTATAGAAAAAGTAAGCGGATGAGGGTATTAAATGGAGCCATTACAAAAGCAGGTCCTAACTCTGGGTAATAAACTGGATGCCCTCTCTGAGGTGATTTCGCAGCTTGACAGTAAAGTTTCTCAAGCTTTATCAGAAGGCTGCTTAGTGAAAACACAACAGGCTCAGGATAATTTACTGGAGAATAGCGAAGCAAGGCGCTATCAGTTCAAATGCCAAAGCAGTTTCAGTTCAGAGCTTGAACATAAGGACGTGATCACAGATGGCATTTATCCAGACACCACGAATTTTCAAGGCGGAGACAAAAGTATAACACCAGAAATTCAAATCCAACGGCTGACAGCGCAATTAACAGCAGCATACAATCGCATTGCTGCTTTGGAAGAACAATTACTGCTCAAAAGAATTCATTCTTAACCAACCAAGAACATTAGAACTCCTGTCATAGCAACTCAGGTTGAACATTTCTACACAGTTTTTAGCTAATTTCATTGCATTCTTGTTCGATTAACATATTAACCAAATGCAAAATTCTTTTAAAGCTTGACAAGAGCGTGTTTTGTGCTTGACTATATTCTGAATTCTGACCCCTGCCTTCTAGACATGGGATCATTGTTAATTCTGATTTCTGCATTTTGACTCCTTTTCATATTGCTCTAATTGGTATTCAATTGCTTGCAAAAGTTGATGTTGCTGCCAACCTTGGACTAGATGAGCAGCTATACAAGCGCCCCCAGCGCCGACACCTTCTTTGACAAAACCCTGCTCGTAGGCTCTCAGTTGGGGATAACGGGAATTAGCAAAACTCAGTTCAGTCGCTAGTAGCGGTGGAGTCACTCCGTTAGGAGTTATGCTGCTCTTGCCAACTAGCTGCGCTAGTTCAATTGTGCCCCCCGTAAGGTCTTGTGCTACCCAACGGGTTGTTGCGATAAGAACTTCTTCTGGTCGCCAGGATAAAGCATAAACTTGAGCAATGGCACTGATCAGTGCATATACTGCTAGCATTTGTGTTCCACCAGCAAGCAAAACACCACAACTGCGGCTAAGAGCGATCGCCATGCCAGCAACTACAACTTGCATGGGATCGCCCACTGCAGCAACTAGATTAAGGGGATCAATGGAAGCAGGGGATGAGGATAGCGGAGTGTTAGCGTTTGCGCAGCGCCCCCTTAGGGACCAGCGAGCCGTAGGCTGGGAGTGTGGGAGTGTGGGAGTGTGGGAGTGTGGGAAAATATCCTTCCTTCCTTCCTTCCCTCCTTCCCTCCTTTCCTCCTCTGCTTGTCCTCGACTCCTCATCTTCTCCAGCCCAGCCTGCACCACTGTCCATTTTTGCGCGTGATTGCAAACTGGGTGAGAACTGTTTACCTTTCCGACTGCTGGTATGCCTAAGCCAGTTAAAATTGCTAAGGCGGTTGTCGTTCCTCCTACGACACACTCGCTCAAAATAAAATATCGATTTTGGATTTCTTTACCCAGTCGTTCTCCCCAAAGCAACCCCTGCTTGAACAAGTGGTGTACCGTTGCAAGTTCCATAGCAGCGCCTTGACTTAAACACCTAGCTGAAGAACCACCTAAATCAATAGCTGGGACAGCAGGGGACTGAGGTAAACCAGCATTAAATAAATAAACCGGAATATTTAGCGCCTCAACCACAGCGCGGGAAATAATCACGGGAGACGCCCCAGCCGCTAATGGTGGTAAAGAATATTTGGGTTTATGTTTTGCACCATAATATAAAAACTCAGCATCTGCACAAGCGGTGTATTTCCTATCCTCACAAGTACGACCAGCTGCGGAAATTCCAGGAATCAAACCAGTTTCAGTAAATCCTAAAACACAGGCAAATACGGGTAAACAACCGCGATATTTTGTTATCCATTCCTCTGCCTGATCAGTCTGAGTATAAATACGAATAAAGTCATTGGTCATTAGTCATTAGTTATTAGTACTCTGAAGAAACACAGGGAGTGTAGGGGTTCCCTGTTCCCTGTTAAGCGTTCCCTGTTAAGCGTTCCCTGTTCCCTGTTAAGCGTTCCCTGTTAAGCGTTCCCTGTTCCCTGTTAAGCGTTGTATCATTCATAATCCATTATGACTTGCACCCAGTGTGGGGGGCGGGGGATGGGGTTACCAAGGCGATCCAACAGCAGCCATGCTGCTAAGTGTACTGTAAATAAGTAGATAAAATTGTTGAAGATAATTAAGGCGATCGCCCCCACTTGAATCCAAAATACACTGGGATTCACCAAAATTCCCAGTTTGAGAACAACCCACTCTATAAAGTCCATCACTTGGTTGATGACATAAATCCAAAGGTCTTCATTAGTCAGCACAGACATCAACCATATACGAAAAAAGACTCCTATAGTCCCCAATAGTGCACCCAAGGTGATGGAAACAATCCAAGGAACCCGACGATTCCATGTTGCTCCCAAAAGTACGCCCATAAAGGCAAAGGGGATGACAAACAATAGACTGCGGACTGGTCCCATCAGCACCGCAAGCAGCAATCCACATGTGACTGCCGCCATCCATGCCGCTCGTTTGCCCCAGCGAAGGTATACTAGGGCGATCGGCACGGGAAAAAATATTCGTAACACAGGTCCTAAAGGAAAGTAGAAATTAATAAACCAAATCAAGCTAGCGGTGCTTGCTAAAAACGCTGTTTCCACCATTCTTAACGGCACTTCCAGCTTCATTGAGTTTTTGTTAGAGTCTTTTGTTTGCCTGACCATGAATTTCCAAGGAGTTAAGATGAGAAGAACGAACAACTGCTAAACGATCATTTTTTCTAAGGCTGACATATCGGGAATACAAATCACCTCTTGCTCTCGTTTAATCAGTCCTTTTTTTTCGAGTCTTGTCAAGACTCGTGTAACTGTTTCCCTTGCCAGCCCACTTAAACTACTCAATTCCCTGTGAGGTAAATTAGGAATTTTGATTCCCTCTTCTCCTTTCTTTCCCTGTCCCTCTGCTAAAAACAATAACGTATCTGCTACCCGCGATTGACTGTCAGATTCTCTTAACCGCAATCGCCGGTTTATTTGCCGCAAACGACGTGCCATCAGTTGCGCCAGTCGGACTCCCGCCATTGGTTCTGTTTGAAGTAACTTGACGAAATCTTGTGCTGGCATACTACCAATGACCGTAGAAGTCAGCGTAATGACATCAGTGGAACGAGGCACTTCATCAAGAGCTGCCATTTCACCAAATAATTCTCCTTTACCGAGAATATTCAGTGTTACCTCTTTGCCTTCCAAGTTATAAGTCCGTATTTTTACCCAACCCTCTACAATAAAATATACGGATCCACCCCAGTCATTTTCTAACAAAATCACTTGATTTGCTGGATGAGTGCGGGTTACTAGATGAGTAAGTGCTTGTTCTACAACGGTTTCAGGTAACCCTTGGAAAAAGGGTGCCAAGTACCTTAAGGGATTGGTAAGTGCTTGCACGCTATACCGGTCTTCCATTACGACATTTTGTTGATAAAAGCTGTAATATACACAAAAAATAACGCTACTTTTATAAGCCTAGGCTATTAAAGTACAGGCATTAAAATTTAAGAATAAACTATGTTACACAATAAAGCGAGCCAAGTTTTTTTTAGCAAAAGTATTGCCTTGTAGCAAAAAATTTCGCAAAAGTATGGCAATAATAAATAGTCTACAGCTTACAGTTCCCTGGTTGAAGACTAGCACCACTGTAAACATCAATACTTATAACTCAAAACTATAGGCAAGCTAAATAAATAATACTCATGGTCATTAATTTTTGCTACCCTATAATTTTTAGCTGTTTTGCTGCAAACTACAATAATATTGCCGGATGCCCGTCTAATGCCTAACATAGTTGCAACAGTTAAAAAAATTTCTATAGCCACCTGAGTTAAAATTCTAGATAAGGTAAATTAACGTGACTTCCCGCGCAACAGAAACTGAACAACTGATTGCAGAGATTGACCGCTTACTCACCAACAAGCGTCTACCTAGGCTTTTCTCTAATCAAGCATCAGAACTACGGCAAGTTTTAGAACGAATTCGCGACTTTTTAGTCAATTTATCAGAAAGTTATCCTCAAATTCCAATCCAGGAGGAGCTACAATCACAACAATCTTTACCACAGCAGCAATCTTTACAGCAACAGGAAAATATTAATGTTGTGGCAGGACAAGAAAACAATCCATTTGCCGTAGTGCTGGCACCGTTACAAGAAGAAATCAAAGCACTGTTGCAACAACGATCAAATCTTGCCGAGGAAATCAGGCAATTAGAACAAAAGCGGCTGCATAACTACTCCTTAGCACAGCAATTAGCGAATCAGGAGCAGATAATTTCAGAATTTTTGCAGGTGGTCAAAAGCCGCATTGTGTCTGATATTACACCACAAATAACAGAAACTGCGACCAATTCTCAAATCCAGCATTTGGTCACAAGTTACCAAGATCATACAGAACCTGCAACTTCTTCGACTTTACCCGTAGTGGAGTCACCAGAGCAAGTGGAGCGGTTGTCAAGGCTTGCGAACAAGTTAGATCAAAAGTTACTCGCCCTTGATGGAACTGTGAATGTTGTTTTTGAGGCATTACAAGGCAATATTCACACTTATCACGAGTCTTTGTCTCAGGCGCTGGCAAAAATGCACAGCAAAGGAGTGCAAGGGGAACAGTTACTGGCAAGTTTCATCGGCAATTTTACGCAGCAGTTGCAACAACAAACTTCCATCAATCAACTATCTGTTGAAAATGTAAAAGATGAAACTCCACAGTTAGTAGAATCTAAGCAATTAGCTTCAGAGTTACCTGAAGTGACACCAAATAATCAAGTACTCAGCTTGGAAACACAACAGGAGAGTGCGAATGCATCAGATTTGAATGCAGTCGTTTCTCAGGACAGGCAAGACACACAAAACTTTGTAGAGACTGCTGATATTATTGCTGTACACCAGGGTAGTTCTCCATTGAGTGACCAAGTAGACCAACTATATGCCAGTCTGTTTGGTGTTGACGTGACAGATGTGCCAACACATTCCGTCACCGATATCACGGATGACTTCTTTGATGAGCCAATAGCAACTGTATCCGCGCCCAGTGAAGTCACGGTTATCACAGAGACGACAACGACAACATCCTCTACTCCCACATTCCCTGAATTTACAGATGAGTTATTTGAGCAAACCATAACCACACCTGCTGAAAGTCAAGTTACAGATTTCACAGATGTCACAAATAAATTATCTGAACTTGATGACATTGATCTGACAACTTTTATAGATGAATTTTTTGAGGGGCAAACGACAACCAGACCGACGGTGACAACAGACGATGACAAAGATGTGACGGATGAGACAACAGTGAATGTCACAAATGTCAAAAATGAGTTATTAGACCAACCAACACTTACTTCATCTGCCAACACTTCACCAGCAACTGTAACTCATCAACCACAATCAGAGTTCCTGTATGAGATAACTTTTGAAGCACCGCAAGTACCAACAAAGCCGGTTACAGATGTCACAACTCCTTCAGTAGTGTCGAATCTCTCAGAAACTTCTCCAGACGCTCGAACAAATCAAGAACAACAAGTTGATTCTGTTGTTGAGATTCCAGATCCTTGGTTGGAAGAACTAGAAGCGGATCTTGTGAAACTCACTACTGATGACGCGAAACAGACACAAGATCTGAGCTTGGAAACCACAGAACAATCATCGATTCCTCTGGAACATATATTGGCAGAATTACCGCCTGTGGCAGAGTACACCCAGGTTGTTTCTTTGGACAGTACCCGCCCAGTGAGTCCAACAACTGAAAATATAATTACAATGTTGACTGACTTATTGGCTGATATCAACCGCGAGCAGTCACTGACAGTAACCACAGCACCTATCACTTCAGAAACCCTAGAAACTCCCCCACACAATATTGCTGAATCTTCAGCCGCCGAGATTCAAAATCGTGATACACAAGAGTCTTCAGATAACAACCTTCCTGCTTCACCAGACAAGAATGTGCTGTCTCAAGAAGAAAATCAATCTACAGAAATGGTTGATATTTCCTTAGAAGAAGCGCAGTTGGAGCAGTTGGAACAGGATTTAGCGAGTTTTGATGGGGAGATAAATGCCCTGTTGCACCCTTTTACTCAAACCGAAAATCAAGCACAAGCAGAGACTGAGCCAAACTTAAGCACAATAGAACCACAAGCAAAACTCGAAAAAAATGTGGTCACAGAAGAAATCGACGCTTCTTCTGTCTTTATTTCTGGTTCAACAAATAACGACGCTCGTAAATCTATTTGGTATTTAGGAATTGATTTGGGTACAACCGGAATTTCTGCTGCTTTGTTAAATCGCTCCACAACACAGGTGTATCCTCTGTATTGGTCAGCAACACAAACCCAAGAGGAAGCAACTTCTATAAAACGGTCGTTTCGTTTACCAGCAGAAGTTTATCTGCCAACTGCTTCGGTGAGTGGTGGCGAAACAGAAAGCTCATTTCCACAAGAGAACACAGCACCAGCGGTTGTAGCTGAAGAAAAAGTATCTGAGAATATAACTACGGGTTCTGGATCACCTCACTCAGGTGTAGCAACGCATAACTTATTCTCAGCGCAGTTGAAACCCTATCTGCAAATTGCTTTACCTTACAAGAGTGAGGGACAAAAATGGGAACCAGTTTTGCAGTTAAATGAATCTTTTAGTGTTCCATTGGTTTGGGTTGTGCGATCGCTCTCGAAATTGCTGTTAACATTCACCTCGGATCGCAGCAGCACGACGTTGGGTTTAACTGCCGCTGCTGTTGGTCTAGAGCAAGAAACCTTCCGTGATATTATCAATGAAATTACTGGTGTTATTTGCACTTGCCCATCCAACTGGTCGGAACAATATCGCTTTAACATCCGAGAAGCTATACTTATCAGCAAATTAGTGCAGCATCCGGAACAAGTCTTTTTCTTGGAGGAAGGGATTGCTTGTTTGCTGTCAGAACTTGACGGCGCTGAAGGTGAAATCGTCAAAATTACAGATCATCAGGGGACTCGTTCTGCAAGAACCAGCGATCGCCCTCTTGTGGGTAATACTTTCGTCCTTAATATCGGTGCTGCTGCAACAGAAATGGCGTTAGTTGATTTGCCGCAAAACCTGGAAGACCTCACTCATAGTGATTTTATGCTTCACGGTTTTGCTTATGCTGGCAAAGAATTAGAGCAAGACATTATTTGTCAATTGCTATTGCCATCTAAATGGCGACAACCACGCACGATTTCTCAAGAAGATACCAAAACAACTAGCACAAAATCCAAGAATTGGCAACCAGCAATTCCTGGTTTAGATCAGATGTCCTTTTCTAGTTTAGGCTTGGAAGAATTGAATTTGCCTCGGGCTGGGGAACCAGATGTTGGAGAACGCATTCGCCTACAGCAACGGCTAGAAAGTTCACTTTTAGGAAAGGCGATTATTGAGGCGGCGATCGCTCTCAAGCTGATTTTGCAACACCAAGAATCTTTTACTCTAGAACTGGCAGATCAGCAATGGGTTTTGCAGCGACGAGACTTAGAAAGTCAAGTGTTTGTCCCATTTGTTCGACGTCTCAACCGAGAAATCAATCGGTTACTTGTTGCCAAAGGCATACCAACAGAAGTAATAAATCAAGCTATCCTCACAGGCGGGGTTGCTTGTGTTGCGGCGGTGAGTCGTTGGCTGCGGCAAAAACTGCCCAACGCTAAGATTATCCAAGATTTGTATCTTGGTGAAAATGGATCTCCCAATTGCAGTCGGGCTGCATATGGTTTAGCAGTACTCCCTCTGCATCCTCAAGTCTTAGACGTTCCTAGACAACAGTACACCGACTATTTCCTGTTCACAGAATTGCTGCAAATTCTGCCATCAAGAGCCATATCCTTTAGCGAAGTTATCCAGTTATTTGAGAATCGTGGCATTAATACCCGCAGTTGTGAGCAACGTCTGCTGGCTTTCTTGGAAGGTGAGTTACCTTCTGGCTTGATCCCCACCAGTATAGATGCGATTTGGCTCACCCAAGGTTCGTGTGAAAATTCTAACTATAAGGCGATAACAGCCACACCACTTTTTGAAAAACAAGGAAGTCTCACTTTTCGTCCCAATACCGAACAACTCCAAGCTGTTGCTCGTTATCTCGACGCCATTAAACCTAGTATTCAGCAATCCCTAGAGGAACCTTACACAGTTAATTTCGCCTTGGGAATCGTTGATTAGCAATTTGTCCCCTTATCTCCAGAGGGGACTTTAAAGCCTACCGTTGTAGCGGCGCTAGCGTTAGGCACTGCCCACAACGTAAAAAAAAGTTTTGAGCGAACAATAGATATAGCAGTAGCCAAGTTGATTAGGACGAAGGTTGTTGGCTTATCCTTTGCGATAGCTTTTCCCATATGTCCTAAGATTTCTGTCCACTGCTATAGTATCCACTTTACAAATATTGCAATAACGCAATTGGTGTATTCCGGTGATTTTCCACATCTTTTTGTATCATTTCTAGTTGCTGAAAGCAAGATGTGATAATCTCATATATCTATAGGAAATCAAAGTGGGTTAATTGCTAACACCTATCGAAAGCATTTACCAAGTCAAACTCTTGGAACAAAAAAGCGTGCATATACCTCTCTGGAGAGTGGCTTTTCGGACAAAATCATAGTTTTCAACTTGACCTAAATTTTGTTTTTTAGAAAAAATATTTCTGTATAGATCTGGGCGAAAAATACTAATCTTATAAATAACAGCCATATTAATACTGAAATATTTATTTACAACGATTCAGGGTAAGCAATTCATTCTGCTTGACATTTCCAGCCAAGGAAAAACAACAGTCTGCAAGCTCGACTTGAAAAAGGTCGAGGAGGCAAGTGCTAACAGCGGGTAATGCCCGACAGTCGTGTAACTGCCCTGGCAGATGGCAGATGCCAGAAGGGAAGAAAAGTTTTTTCATCCCTTCTGGTGTACGGAAGTACATGATGGCTACTTAATACTCTCAGATTCTCCCTAAAAGGGTTTATAAAAAATTATGGACAATACAAACCGAAAAAAAATCGTCATTCAAGGAGAAATGGCACTCCTTCTGCGAGGCTTAATTATTGGCAAAGTCTTGACACTTGTGGTTATTGGTGGACTGTTCTGGTGGCTCGTGCGCCCACGCTTGTTGATTACCGATAACATTAACTCTTCGCCTAGTCAAAGTGTCAACACTACCTCTACCTCTAGTCCTAAATTAGCCTTTGGGACAGGTGCTGATATTCCTATCGGTTCCTTCAAATACGGTGGCAGTACAGCCTGGGCACCTATTCGACAATTAATAGATTCTCAAATTCAAAATTCTCATCCAGAATTGCAATTAAATTACGTAAAACCGACAAACGGCAGTCCTGGTTCCGGTTCAGGCATTCGTATGTTGCTTAACGGGCAATTGGATTTTGCACAGTCTTCTCGTCCGGTAACAGTTGAAGAGTTGAACACAGCCAAGCAGCGAGGTTTCACGCTTGAACAACGTCAAGTTGGTATTGATGGAATAGCGGTAGTCGTGAACCCATCACTCACGGTACCCGGTTTAACAATTGACCAATTGCAACAAATTTATCACGGTGACATTACAAACTGGAAACAAGTTGATGGACCAGACTTACCCATCACTCCTTTTGCCCAACGTCCAGAGGACGCAGATACACTAACATTTGTAAACAACCAATCAAGCGGCACATCAAGCAAAAAAAACTTAAACAATCAAGGATTTCGGTCTAACATCCAGTATGTCAACTCTACTACACAAGCACTGCGCTATATCAGTAAAACCCCAGGGAGTTTGTATTATGCTTCTGCTCGTACACTAGTCCCTCAATGTAGTGTGAGGCTTTTGCCAGTTGGTCGGACTCCGACTTCGCTCATCCCCCCTTACCGTGAACCCAAAGTGCCAAACGAGGAGTGCCTACACAAGCGCAATCAGATTAATACCGAAGCGATCAAAAATGGCAGCTATCCACTCACCACAAATCTGTTTGTGATTATTAAGCATAACAACGGTCGCGAAGAACGGGCAGGAGAAGCCTATGCCAAACTTTTACTGACAGAGCAAGGGCAACAAGCAATTGAGCAGGCTGGATTCGTTAGAGTTCCTTAAATTTGTATGATTCCTTTGTGTATACAGTTACATTAGATATCAAGCAGGATGCATACTTCACAAGACACAAAGGAAGAATATATTAACCTCCGCAATGAATCCTATTAAACATGGATTTGCCTATCAATGTACTAGTTTATACTAAATTTACTAATGTGGGCTTTGAGTTGCTTACCAGTAAGCAGGTTTCCTTAGACATTCAGCAAACGTTCCTTAAAAAGGTGGTTTTCCGCCACTGGAACGCCTTTGAGTGTAGAAATCATAGTGACAGAGCTGCTTATCTTCTTCAGGTTAGTCTAGAGGATTGGTTGTTTGGCTGGCTGTACAACGATGAGTGGGATAACACTAATTACAGCTACATACCGTACTTTATTTGCTACCACCTAACGAAACCACTACACTCTTTCCAGGTTGAAAAAGTTTGTGCTTGCCTGCAAAAGGGACCATTAGCACTGGTAGATCGCCACAACTTTTCAAATTCCTTAAAATCCCTGATTCTAAAAGACGTGAGTAGTTACCAGGAGGCGAAGCCAGGAGTGTTGATTTCCTGGGAAACCCGTCAGCAAATTCATATTAACCTTAAGCAGGGAAAATTCATAGATTTATTTATCCCGGCGAAGGAACACGAACGGGTTATCGAACTATCGTTACCAGTCGAATCTCAAGAACTATTTACTGCTGACAAAAGCGCTGAAAACCCTACTTTGCTCCCTTTGATTCCAGTTACAGAAAAACGAAGGATTAGGGAAGTGTCGTTACCAGTCGAATCTCAAGAACTATTTGCTGCTGACAAAAGCGCTGAGAATAATCTTTTGGTACTTCATAGAAATTTTATTTTGCTGTTGGGAATAGGCTTTGGCGTAATCACGAGTTTGGCAGTGATAGTTTTTATCTACGTATTTTTTCAGATGACATCGTCTGAGAAATCACTCTTACAAAATACTTCACCTCCAACGACTCCACTACCACACAATTTTGGCAATTTTGTACGTTAATTATTTTTATGCCAAGAGGAGCTTAACAGTTATCAGTTATCAGTTACCAGTTAATCTCCATGAATGAATTGCTGAGGATTTTAATAAGGAATGAATAATTTTTCTTTTTCCACTCAATTTGGGGGCTTGCACCATCTTTTAAGAAGTGAAAAGTGCATAGTTTTTTAATAACTGTTCACTGTTCACTGTACACTGATTCGGTCAACCTTTGACACCGCTAGCAGTTTCTGTAGGGACAATGTAGCGTTGTAAAAACAGGAATAGTAATAGTACTGGAGCGATAGAAATGACTGAACCTGCGGCGACTAACCGCCAGTTCAAGGAAAATGTACCCGCAAGCTTGGCGACTCCTAAAGGAAGAGTGTATAAGTTTTCATCTTGAATAACTATTAAAGGCCATAGAAAGTCGCTCCAAGAACCAATAAATACGAAAATTGACAGAGTGACGAGTGCTGGACGAATTGCCGGAATCATAACGTACCACCAGATGCCTAACTCCGAACAGCCATCCATGCGTGCTGCTTCTTCCATCTCTTTGGGGACACTCATAAAAGCTTGTCGCAACAGAAAAATCCCAAAAGCAGAAGCTAAATCAGGAAAAATGATTCCCAAATAAGTATTTCTTAAACCCAATTGAACTGTCAAAATGTACAGCGGAATCATCACGATTTGAAAAGGAATCATAATCGTGCAAACAATGGCAAGAAAAATCCAGTCTCTGCCTGGAAAAGACAATCTTGCCAGTGGGTAAGCAGCTAAAGCGCAAAAAATTAGATTTAAGCATACAGTCAGCACCGCCACCAAAGTACTGTTGAATAGATATTGCCCAAAGGGATTTGTCTGCCAAACATTGATAAAATTCTCGATGGTTGGTTGACTTGGCAATAACTGCGGGGGGGATTGAAAAATATTTTCGGTTGAGGATTTTAACGCTGTACTGATTAGCCAAAACAGGGGAAATAGCGTTAAAACTGCTATAACCAGTAATGGTACGTACATTAATAAACGATTTTGGATTTTCCAATTACTCATTTGCCAAGAAGTTTATGTCTGGTTGTTCTATTCTCATGTTCGCAGACGGCAACCCATTCCTCTATGCAACGCCAAAATTGGCATAATCATAGCTATGGTGAGATATCCGGAACAGGATATGTCGCATTATTGTCTAAGGTTTAATCCAAGAACGACAAAATGCTGAATACAAGATTAAGACCCTGTTGGTTAAATTAATATGTTTGATGTTGTCAAGCGAACTTTACTTTTATTTTCGTGTATGCACAAGCCTAATTACTTATACCAAAGAAAAGTTAAAAATAAGGCAAGTCAACTTTTGGTATCTTTTGTTATAGCAGTTCTTCTTTGGTGGGAATTACTACCGGGAGTTGCTTTAGCACAAACTCAGACTCCAGCGCCTACTGAAAATTCGATTCAACCTTATTTGAATCGGGTGATCAAGCAGTTGAGTGAGTTCCGCCTTGACAATGGTATGAAGTTCATTGTCTTGGAAAGACATCAAGCGCCAATAGTTTCTTTTCTGACTTATGCTGATGTCGGTGGTGTGGATGAGCCAGATGGAAAGACTGGTGTAGCTCACTTTCTGGAACATTTGGCTTTTAAAGGTACGACGCGCATCGGTACTTCTAATTACCAAGCGGAAAAACCATTACTTGAACGTTTGGATCAATTGGCAGAGCAAATTATAGCAGCAAAAGCGGCTAATAAAAAAGATGAAGTTACTAAGTTAGAAGCCCAATTCAAGAAAATAGAAGCACAAGCAACTAAACTCGCCAAGCAAAACGAATTAGGACGAATTGTGGAACAGGCGGGAGGCGTGGGTTTAAATGCTAATACCTCCACAGAAGCGACTCGTTATTTTTATAGTTTTCCTTCTAATAAATTAGAACTGTGGATGTCTTTGGAATCAGAAAGATTTCTTGATCCTGTGTTTCGGGAGTTTTACAAGGAAAAAGATGTCATTTTAGAAGAGCGACGTATGCGGGTGGAAAATTCTCCCATCGGAATCATGATGGAAAAGTTGATTGATACATCTTTCAAAGTCCATCCTTACAAGCGTCCAGTGATTGGTTACGACCAAGATATCCGTAACTTAACACGCGAAGATGTGCAGAAGTTTTTCAATGCGTACTATGTTCCCAATAATTTGACTATTGCCGTTGTTGGTGATGTCAACGCCGAACAGGTAAGAAAACTAGCACAAATTTACTTTGGGCGTTATAAGGCAAAAGAAAAAGCAGTTGCTCAAATCTCTGTAGAACCAAAGCAAACACAAACACGGGAAGTGAGTGTTGAACTACGTTCTCAACCCTGGTATCTGGAAGGTTACCATCGTCCCGCAATGACTCATCCAGATCACGCTGTTTATGAAATTATTGGTAGCTTGCTCAGTAGTGGGCGTACGTCCCGACTGTATAAGTCTTTAGTGGAAAAGCAGCAGTTAGCGCTCTCGGCACAGGGTTTCAGCGGATTCCCTGGAGATAAGTATCCAAATTTGATGTTGTTCTATACTCTCACAGCTCCGGGTCATACGGTTGATGAAGTGGCTGTGGCTCTGCGCCAGGAAATTGATAGGTTAAAGACTGAGCCAGTGTCTGATACTGAGTTACAGCGCGTAAAAACACAAGCGCGGGCGGGTTTGTTACGCATACTTGATTCCAATATGGGAATGGCACAGCAGTTGTTGGAGTATGAAGTGAAAACTGGCTCTTGGCGGAATTTGTTTAAGCAGTTGGATGAAATTATAGCTGTGACACCTGCTGATATTCAGCGGGTGGCGACAGCGACGTTTACAACGGAAAATCGTACAGTTGGTAAGATCTTGTCGAAGCAGGGTTGATTAACAAATAAGAGGAATGAACCGCGAAGACGAGCCAGCGCTGCAGGAGGGTTTCCCTCCGTAGGCGACTGGCATAGCCAAGGGCACGAAGGAAGAGATATGAAGAGATTTAGGGGCAGAAGGGATAACAAAAGGATGAGACGTCTTTACTCGTTGCTGGTTTGTTTTGTGTTGGTTGGATTGTTATGCTTTGGAGTATACAACACATCTTGGGCGGCGACGGCGGCAAAGCATTATACAGAGTTGCAGCTTCCACCACTACCTCAGGTGAAGATACCGAAGTATGAACGGTATGTGATGAACAATGGTATGGTTGTGTATTTGATGGAGGATCATGAGCTACCGTTGGTGAGTGGTTCGGCTATAGTGCGTACGGGCGATCGCTTTGAACCCGCACAGAAGGTTGGTTTGGCTCTGTTGACGGGTGTTGTGATGCGCTCTGGAGGAACGATCAAGCATACACCCGATCAACTCAATGAGATTTTGGAACAACGCGCGGCAATGGTTGAAACTGGCATTGGTGAAACTGCTGGTAATGCTAGTTTTCAGTCACTCAGTGAAGATTTAGAAACGGTTTTTGGCTTGTTTGGTGAAGTTCTCCGGGAGCCAGTTTTCGCCCAGGAAAAGTTGGATTTAGCGAAAACGCAGTTGCGGGGTGCGATCGCTCGTCGCAATGATGATCCAGATGATATTGCAAGTCGGGAATTTCAGAAATTGATTTATGGCAAAGACAGTCCTTATGCTCGCACTCAGGAGTATGCAACGCTGAATAATATTTCCCGTGAGGATTTGGTGAAGTTTAAACAGCAGTCTTTTTATCCCAATAATATGATTATGGGAATTGTGGGGGATTTTGACTCAAAGAAAATGCGATCGCTCATTCAAGCTCAGTTTGCTGACTGGAAACCCAATCCCAATTTGGTTAAACCTCAGTTACCCAAAGTGTCCCAAAATAAACAAAGTGGTGTGTTTTTTGTCAATCAGCCACAACTGACTCAAAGCAATATCTTGATTGGGCATTTGGGAGGACAGTTTAATAGTCCTGATTATCCAGCGCTGGATGTGTTGAACGGAGTGTTAAATGGCTTTGGTGGACGCTTGTTTAATGAAGTGCGATCGCGTCAAGGTTTAGCTTACTCAGTTTCCGGTGCTTGGAGTCCCCGATACGACTACCCTGGAATGTTCATCGCTGGTGGACAAACACGCTCTGATGCGACAGTGCAATTCGTTAGAGCGCTACAGCAAGAAATCAAGCGTATACAAACTCAAAACGTCATGCCTAAAGAGTTAGCTTTTGCAAAAGACTCTACCCTCAACTCGTTTGTTTTCAATTTTGAAGATCCTGGGCAAACTTTATCACGCTTGATGCGGTATGAATATTATGGCTATCCGTCTGATTTTCTGTTTCGCTACCAAAAAGCAGTAGCCGCAACAACAACCGCTGATGTCAGGCGGGTAGCGCGGAAATACCTCAAACCAGATAATTTGGTGACTTTGATAGTCGGAAATCAAAGCGCTATTAAACCACCACTCACGCAGTTGGCAACGCAAGTAACCCCAATAGATGTGACAATTCCTGGTTCACCAACACAAGCAACAACAAATTAAAAAAGAATTCAGAATTCAGAATATGTCCTGCGGACACGCTGTGCGTTACCCCTTTGGGCGTGCGCTTTGCGCATACAGAAGTCAGAATCAGGAATATGAGGATTTAAATCCCTACTCAATCGAGAATCGCACAGAAGTTTAACTCAGAACGTAGTTGAAGGTTTCATTGTGACTTCTGGCGATTGACGCCTCTGTTGTTCTGTTAATACGTAGTAGTCTATCTCATTAATTTTTATGCTTTGTAGAGACGTTGCGTGCAACGTCTCTACAAGATTTTTCTAATTTCAAAACCGTTCACAATTAATGACATCAACCAGTAATAGCGTGTCTAATTCTATTTGAAAACTCAGAAGCAACATCATCAAGGATGATCACTTAGGAGTCGCAACAGCTATCAACGTCAAAAATAACATAGCAAGTGCAAGAATTGGAACTGCAAATATCACCTTTCGATAAACAGAAGCACTTTTATCTGCCACGCCATAATAAAAAGGTCGCAGTTGACCAGTTTTTTGCATTTGCTTAAGGTAGTTATCATCGTAGCGTGCCATACGGGCAAAGGGAAGTTCGCCTTTTGCTCGCTGCGGTAAAATTCGTCGTCGTTGATAAGGAACGGTGGAAAACCCAAAGTTGTTTAGATATTCTTCACTATTTAATAACTCATTAGTAAAACCCCGCAGTCCTTTGGTTGCTAAAACAATTGACCAAGCTAATTTTTCACGGTTGTCATACACATTTCGTCCCAACAAACGTTGAATGCACATTTCAACAAAGCGGTAGTTATTGTTTGTCTCGTAGTTCAACCGACGAAAAGAATCAGATAAAACTAACCCTCGAATAAAGTCCCGGACAGTAATTTGATTGGCGTGAAATTGAGATTCCAAAGCAATTTGGCGATGACTTGCAATTTGTTGTTGCTCATTGAAAACTTGCCGATATGCTGCCCGGATAATTTCATCTACTTCCGTACCTTTGGGCAAATTATCCGTAGTATATACCCTAGGTTGTTCATCACCCGGAACTTCATAGCCATTTACACGTTGATTTTGACTCGATAACGGATAACTCAGGAGAGAAATAGTCATGGTTAAAATCTTTGTTAATTAATGAACTTTTTTAATTGGATTGGGGATTGGGAATTAGGAATTGGGAATTGGGAATTACTCTCTTCAGTGCTCTAAAATTACCTCTGCCAAAGCGTTGCGTATGTTTTCTGCGTTTTCTGCGTCTGGAGCGGTTTTAAAATCGGTCATCTTTTGGCAAGAAGGGAGTAGGAATTAGAACTTCTTCCTATGATTTAATTACCCAATACCCAATACCCATTACTTACGAGCCAATACCTGCTCGTGCAACTTCAAGTAGAATGAAGCCAGCAAAAATCACACCTCCGATCCCACCAACGAGAAAGCCAGAAGAAAAGAAGCTCCAACCCCTTTTGGTTTGGAGGTTATCGGGTAAAACCCCAACAGGTTTTTGTCTTTTGCCAAACACGGAAAGACCGTAAGAATACAGGCAAAGACTTAAAACCACCACTAACCCGGATGCAGAGGCTAATCCGGCTGGAAGTGCAATGTCTGTATCGCGCAGGGGACCAAGTTTCAAGAATGGACCTAGTAAGAAATAACCATGCGCCATACCAATCTCTAGCCCGCGTGTAATTGGTGACAACCCATCACGGTAAATCGGTAAATTTTTGAGCCAACCGAGGCTGACACTGCTGTTGTTGAGGGGAGTAGCCAAGTTTCCTTGATGAAAGTCGCCTTGGTACGGCTGTACAATCCCTTCAAACACGGCGCGATCGCTAAATTGAATATCCCCAAACAAAGCATCAGCATTAAATTTCATCTCGCTGAATACAAATCCAGCGGCGATCGCTCTTGCTCTCAGGGCGTGCCAAAAATGTCCCGCTAGCAACAAGCTTGCAAAGATAACATGGAACAACATCAACCAGGTACGGACAGTGATAATCCCGTCTACAGTTGTCGTTCCAACCGGACCATAAAACACACTTGGATAAACGGTGTCATTTACCCAAACGAAAAAGGCTGCAAAGAATCCCATATAAGCAAGAGCCGCTTGACTATAGGATAAATATGCTTCACCCGACCAAACAAATAACCCTTTCGTCCATTCCTTTGGTGCGGTGTTGATATGCCAAATTCCGCCCAAGATACACATTGTTCCAACCCAGATGTGACCACCAACCACATCTTCTAGGTTATTAACACTAGCCATTCCCTTGAGTGTCCAGCCATCACGACTAAAGCCAACTAAATAGCCAAAAATCACCGCTGGATTCAAGGTTGGATGAGAAATGAGCCGGACTTGCTGGGCGACTGGGTCGTACAATCCACCAAACAACACAGCTTTGGCAACTAATAACAGCGCTCCCAGACCGAGCAATACTAAGTGGATACCGAGAATCGTTGTCATTTTGTTACCATCTTCCCAACGGTAACCAAAACCCTTCTCATCTAACTTATCTGGACCTAGCACCGCATGGTAAATACCACCTGCTCCTAACACAGCAGAACTAATCAAATGCAAAATCCCAACTACAAAATAGGGATAAGTATCGACTATTTGACCGCCTGCACCAACACCCAAACCTAATGTTGCGAGATGGGGCAACAAAATTAACCCCTGTTGGTACATTGGTACATTTGGATCGAAACGGGAGAGTTCAAACAAGGTCATTCCACCCGCCCACAGTACTATCAATCCAGCGTGGGCAACGTGGGCACCCAGGAGTTTACCTGAAAGATTGACAAAGCGGAGGTTCCCAGCCCACCAGGAATAAGGATCTTGGGACTGTGCAACGTAGTTAACAGCGACTGTTGGATCGTCAGAAAATCCAAGAGTTTTCAAAGGACTTACATTCGTTGATGTCATATTATTTCACCTGTCCGCGTGTGGATGCGATGACTTTACCTTCTGTGAAGCTGTAACCTCCAGCCCGCAGTGCATGGAACAGATGTCCTTGCAAAAAGAAGAAGCCCAACCAAAAATGAGCATTCGCGAGCCAGACTCGACTAGTTAATGCTCCATCTGTACTAGCAAAGAGGGGGAAGCGATCGAATATCAATGTTAAAGTTGGTCCATAGAACTCTGTTGGGAATACTATTGTATTCACTGAAACAAACAGTGTTGCCACAAATGCCATCAAGCTTACGGCTCCAATGCTGTAGGATAAATAGGCTTCACCGGACCAGACAAATAAGTTCTTTGCCCATCGGAATGGTTGAGTGCGAATATGCCACAATCCACCCAACACACACATCGCACCAACCCAAATATGACCACCGATCACATCCTCCAGGTTATTGACACTCGCTAACCAAAGCTTGCCATGCGTACCGAATAAATAGCCAAAAATTACTCCTGGATCCAAAGTCGGGTTTGTGATCAAGCGAACGCTTTTCGTGAGTGGGTCGTAAATTCCCCCAAAAGCCATTGCTTTGGCAACTAACAAGAATGCACCTATCCCCAACACGATCAAATGAATGCCAAGAATACTTGTCATTTTGTTGGCATCATCCCATCTGTAGCCAAAACTTGGAAATTTTGTTTCCAGCTGTTTGGGGCCTACGAACGTATGGAAAAGTCCGCCCGCTCCCAAAAACGCAGAGCTAATCAGATGAATCACACCAACTACAAAGTATAGGTAGGTATCTACAATTTGACCACCTTCACCAACACCAAGCCCTAAGCGAGCCAAGTTTGGCAGTAGAATCAAACCCTGCTCATACATTGGGCGTGTTACGTCGAAATTAGCAACTTCAAATAGCGTCATCGCTCCTGCCCAGAGTACAATCAACCCTGCATGGGCAACATGAGCACCGAGTAATTGTCCGGAGAGGTTAACTAAACGGGCATTCCCGGCTCTCCAGGGAATCTCCTCGGTTCTTCCATCTACAGTTGTTACTGTTGTTGCAGTTGTTGCTGTCATCGTCTGAATTGCTCCTTGAAAAATTTAATTTTGTCGTACTGAGTTTTCAGCGCTGAGTTGGTGAGTAAAGAAGTTAGGACTTACACACGCGCTACTTCCCGCATAGCGGCAAGGGTATTACTTGTACGCATGATTGCGCACAGATGAGACCACAAATCGTAGAGTGGGCATTGTCCATACAGCGGTTTTCATATGAATAGATCACAAATCGTAGGGTGGGCATTGCTCAGAAAAGCCTATGTGATAGACATTTGAGATCTTGGTGAGCAATGCCCACCTTACAGAAAACCGCTGTAAAAGCCATACCATTCTCTACTCCTTCACTCCCTCACTCTCTGTCTGAGACAGGGAGTGAGAATTGCTGTAACTTTGCTGAGGTTATGAGGTGAATTGGAATTTATATACTTCTCACTTCGGACTCCCAACTCAAGCAGTCGGATTGACAACGTTTGTAATCACAGCAGGTCTCACATCCTTGGCGATGAAGTCAAAGAAAGTATTGAAGTAAATACCACGGGCTGCTTTACGTGCTCGATAAGCGTGCCAGATATGACCGACTAATGCGAGAAATCCGAAAGCAGCATGAACGCTCGACAAAGCTGCACGCACCGATACACTTGCGCCATTGATAGATCCATAAAACACGTTTGGGTAAGCAATCTCGTTTACTGAGACAAAACAAGCAACACTAAAACCAGCGATCGCCAAAGCTCCTAAACTATACGAAAGATAAGCTTCACCCGACCACACCAAAGCTCGTTTAGCCCAATCAAGAGGCTGTGAGACGATGTGAAAGATTCCGCCAGCTATGCAAAGAACGCTAACCCATACATGTCCCCCAATCACATCTTCTAAATTATCCACGCTAGCCATGCCAGTTATCGTCCAGCCATTCGGACTGAACCCAAATAGATAGCCAAATATTTGAGTAGGGTCTAAATTCGGCTGAATCAGGCGTACCTGCTCTGCTATAGGGTCATATATTCCTCCATAACGCGTGGCTTTCAAGACCAGCAGCAATGCTCCCAAACCCAGCATGATGAGATTAATTCCTAATATACTGGTAATCTTGTTGCCGTTTTGCCAGTTATAGCCAAACCCTTTCTCATCCAGAACTTCCGATCCTAATACGGCGTGATAAATTCCCCCTGCACCTAAAACGGCTGAACTGATAAGGTGCAGCATTCCAATAACATAGTAGGGATAAATATCCACGATTTGACCGCCGTCACCCACCCCAAAACCCAGCGTTGCAAGATGTGGTAGTAGAATCAAACCCTGCTCGTACATCGGTTTGGCAAGATCAAAGCGCGAAATCTCAAACAGAGTCATCGCGCCTGCCCACAAGACAATTAGCCCAGCATGGGCGACATGTGCCCCTAATAATCGCCCAGAAAGATTAATAAACCGAGCATTACCAGCCAATAGCGGTGCGCCCGATTCCCCCTCGGCTTTTTCATCAGAAGACCAGCCCAGAGTCCGAAACACAGGCTTCCAAAAAATTGAAACGGTCATGCAGTATTCCTTTTTGATGAGCATCAAAAACAGCCGATTGGAATGACCAACCGTTGCTTTTTTTAACTGGTTCCGTCTCTTAAAGGATCGTGTGTTCTCACTGGTGTCACTCGCTCTCTCCCAGATATTTAGATATCAGAAGATATCAGACATCAAGTATTTAGATATCAGACATCAAGAAAATAAAATTATCTAATGAGATTTTATAGCGATAAATTTCATTATGCAGGTTGAGAGGATTTGCACAATACAAATTCAAAATTTCGTTACATTAATTTGGATTTTGTTACTTAATCTAGATTTTATGGGTGCAAAACGCTCTTAGCTTTGCGATTAGACAATACGTCACCATCCTTCTTCTGCTCTTTACGTTAAACACCTTGCCAAAATCATCATCAAAATCTGGCAAGAGCCACTAATTGAGTGAAATGCCATCACATTTCTTTCGTTGGCATTTGCGAGCAGCATTAGAGTTAGCGGTTTTTGGTTCAAAATCTCGACAAGTTATCGCTTCTTCCGAGCAAGCAATCATAGGGTTTACCGTACACTTAAGGCGGTGATCATTCGTAAAAAAATCACAGCGGTGGCAAGGAATTTGATGCATTCTTTTTACTTGAGCAGTTCCTTGTTTGAAAGCTAGGACAACACTACAAGCAAATCCGATCAGGATTGAAACCCAGAGGCAGATAAAAAATATAGCTAGCATTATTCATCCTCAAAAAATATTGCAAACAATGACCAAGCCCTCTTCAGGGAGTGGGTGTAAAAGTGTAAAGTCAATAAATCTCCTGCTTTTTTACACCCCTATACCCTTTTCATAACCCGCAGTTAATGAGTTTCAACGATAGGGATCACAGTGAAAAACTCTTAGCTCACCAAAGCAGTTAAATAAACTCTATTTAAATAAAATTGTTTAATAAATACACACAAACTTAGAGTTCAACAAAAGCTATATTAATGTCAGAAAGCTTAATATAGGACTAATATTTGATTTTTGAAAAAAACTCCGTACGCTTTTATTGCTTCTTAAGCGTTGCCTGTTCCCTGTTAAGCGTTCCCTGCCTCTACGAGTCAATTCAGAAATCAAATCGGATTCCTATAGTTTATGAGTAATAGAAGGGGTAGAGTCGGTATGAAAAAAGAACTCGTAACTGCTGGATTTGTCTTTTTATCTTTGAGTTTACCACTAAAAGCTTCGGCTGCAGGTTTTAGTCAATTTAACGTATTTGGTGATAGTCTCTCGGATACAGGTAATGTGTTCACTGTTTCTCAGCAAAACTCACCTACAGGTCCGATTCCCCCAGATCCACCTTACTTTCAAGGACGGTTATCCAATAATAAGATTTGGGTGGACTATTTTGGACAAGATATAGGATTGACTCCTACATTATTTGCTAATCTAAGTACTCAAACTCCAACTCAAGGTATTAACTTTGCCTTCGTAGGTTCTCTCTCTGGTGAAGACAATGCTTTCGTTCCAGGCGCACCAGGAGTGCTCAAGCAAGTCGCCTCCTTTGTAGGAAATAACCAGAAGGTAGATCCCAATGCACTCTATGCTGTATGGGGAGGTGGAAATGATTACTTGTTTGGTCAGAATCCTAATGTTAATCAAACAGTTAGTAATTTATCAAATGCGGTAGGAGCACTTGCCCAAGCTGGTGCGAAAAATATTTTGGTCTTTAACTTGCCAGATTTAGGGAAGATTCCGCTTGCAGTCAGAACTGGAAATTCCAGCAGTTTAACGACTTTAACAAATATTCACAATGCTGCATTGGCATCAGCTTTGGGTCAATTCAGCAACATTCCTGGCGTCAATATCATCCCTGTTGATATTAATTCTTTGTTTAATAGGGTAATCGCCAATCCAGGAGAATTTGGGTTCAAAGATGTCAACACTTCTTGTGTAGTGTATGACATCAGAAGCAACCAAGTATTGAAAACCTGTAATAACCCTAATGATTATTTGTTTTTTGATGAGGTTCATCCCACTACAAATGCTCATAAGCTTGTAGCAGAAACAGCACTGGCGGCGATTAGGGCTAAGTCCGTTCCTGAATCCTCCACAGGATTAGCTCTATTACCGCTTGGTGTTTTGGGCGCAGCAGCAATGCTCAAACGCAGACAAAAAACAGTTAGCCCTGAGTTCAGTAGCAAGTCAAATTTTGTCACCAAGTGACGTATTATACGCAGCCGAAGTGAGCCGTGATTCTGAGGAATAACGGCTATGTTTTTCATCAACTTCAGTCAAGACTCAACTATTTCTCGGGAGATTTCAGAGCCTCATCTAGAACTTGTCGAGCTTGTTCTGCTTTTGCTCTTGCTTCTTGATAACGCAGATTAGCTTGAGCATAATTTTTGAGAATTTTAAAACCTTCTTTCAGGCGAGTAATTTCCTCCTCAGTCACAGCATTATCCGAAAATAAAACGTCAACTGCCTTACGAACTTCCATAGCTTCAGTGCGTGATTCCTGCACTTTCAACTTGAGCGTAGCTAAGTTGCTCAAAACTTGGACAGCCTGGGTAATGGCGTCTTCATCGCCAGCAGTATCTGTTGATGTTTCTTTGACTTCAATGAGTTGTTTGGGGCCAAATCCATCTTCCAGTTCCGTAGGTAATTTCCCTTCATCCATCAGTTTCATTAACTGATCCATTGCTTTGTCGCGGGCTTTGGCTGAATCTCTACCAGGAACGTCGAAGATAATTTCTGGACTTTGAGCAAGAGTGTACTTAACCATAATTAGGCAGAAAATTTGCAACTAAACCAAGCCAGGGTAATAATCTTAACGCGAAATCAAGCTTTAAGACCATTAAATGATCCACTGTGCAATAATAGTTCTTTATTGAACAGGATCGGTATCATTTTATTCAAAAAAATAAAATTAGCAGGGGGATGTAAAGGTTTTTCTTTATCGCCAATAGTACGATCTTTCCAAGTTCTGAAAAATGAAACTTTATACTGGAAGAAGAGTTTTTTCGCTATGAGGGAAGAGCAATGGCTCCAAATCCCACCATCATGCAAGCTGTGGAACAATTGGGTTACCGCGTCACTGTTGGAGATGTGGCAACTCAGGCAGGATTAAATGTCGCTGAATCAAGTCAAGGGTTATTAGCTCTTGCGTCTGATGCAGGCGGACATATGCAAGTGAGTGATACGGGTGACATTATTTATTTATTTCCAAAAGACTTCCGGTCAATATTACGGAATAAGTATTTGCAATTACAATTACAGGAGTGGTGGAAAAAAGTTTGGGGTATTGTATTTTACCTAATTCGGATATCCTTTGGAATTCTCTTAATTGTTTCCATCGCTTTAATAACTATTAGCATCATTTTAATCCTCTCATCGTTGAACTCAGACCGTGATAACAACGATAGAGGTGGCGATTTTAGTGGTGGCTTCTTCTATTTCCCAGATTTGTTCTGGTATCTCAGTCCAGATTACAACGCCCGTCAGAGGGAAAGACGCCGCGAGAAAAGCGATCTCAATTTCTTTGAAGCCGTATTTTCGTTTTTGTTTGGCGATGGTAACCCCAATATCAAATTAGAAGAACGCCGTTGGCAAGAAATTGCTGCGGTGATTCGTCATAACCGGGGTGCGATCGCCGCAGAACAAATTGCACCGTATCTTGATGATATAGGAGAAGGTTCTGCAAGAGAGTACGAAGACTATATGCTACCTGTTCTGACTCGCTTCAATGGACAACCCAAAGTCAGCCCTGAAGGAGAGATTGTTTATGACTTTCCAGAGTTGCAGGTGAGTGCAGCCAAAAAATACCGTCAGTCTGTGTCAGCTTATTTGGAAGAATTTTCTTGGCGCTTTAGTGCGGCGAGTTCAGGACAAATTATGCTGAGTGCAGGGTTGGGTGTTGCAAATTTTGTTGGCGCATTAGTGCTAGGAAGTTTGTTGAGGAATGGCGCAATAGCTGCCCAAATAGGTGGACTCGTTGCTTTTGCACATGGAATTTATTGGTTATTATTGGCTTACGGAACAGGTTTTTTAGTTGTTCCGTTAATACGGTATTTTTGGATTCAATGGCGCAATAGCAAAATTGCTGAACGTAACGGCGATCGCCTGTCCCGCGCCAGACAAGTAGCAGATCCAGACTCTGCGTTGCAGCAGAAAATAGCTTATGCTCAGCAGTTTGCAGCAGAAAAAGTTCTTGGTGATCAAGATTTGGTCTACTCTACTGAAACTGATTTATTAGAACAGGAAGTTGAACGTTCTCAAAAAACTGACGCTGAGTGGCAAAAGCGCTTGCAGCGAGAGAGTGGGGAGTAGGGGAGAGTGTGGGAGTGTGGGAGTGTGGGAAAATATCTTTCCCAGGACTTACGCAAACAAACCCGGTTTATACCAAAAATTGTCTGTTTGTCAACCAAATACGAACGAAGAAACCGGGTTTCTAGCAGATAGTGCGTAAGTCCTATTTTCTTCTTTCCTTCCCTCCTTCCCTTCCTCCTCCTGATCTACTTAACCCGAATAGGTGCTAAAGCAACACCTTTGTAATAGTAATTCAAAATTTGCAGGTGGTTGTATCCACGCGATGCTAGATTATAAGCCCCCCACTGACTCATGCCTAAAGCATGACCATAGCCAAGCCCTGTGAATGTAAAGCTTCCATTCGCATTGCTGACGGTAAAGCGGGTGCTTTTTAGCTTAAGAACTGTACGCACATCCTCACCTGTTAGCACTTTCTCACCCTTGTCACCAACTATTTTCAAAGCTTTCACGCTTCCGAAAGGCGATGTACTTCCAGGAATAATTTGCTTGACATTTCCAACTTCTGGAACTAAAACGCTAATTTCTGCCGGGGAAAAAGTTCTGCTCCAGTTACATTCCTTGATATTTTGGTCAAAGTCTGGAACAGCACGCAGGTATGGTTGAGTGCTTCCCCAAACATCTTCCGAGTTTTCAGTGTGTCCGCCAGAACATGCGTGGAAGACAGAGAGAATAACTCTATTTTTGTAAGTTAGTACTTCGCCAGCTGTAGCATCAACTGCAGCGTAAGTAGTAGGAGATTCACTGCTAACGCCTTGGTAAATTTGCCAACGATCTGGTGAAGCACCCAAATCATAAAGGGGATTATTGCGCTGTCTCTGACGCTCATAAAGAGCATATGTACGAGCGGCGATCGCCTGAGCTTTCAAAGCTTCACTGGGCCACCGGGGGTCCATTTCGCCACCGATAACGCTGTAGAGATATTCGTCCAAAGCAACCCAGTTAACAACAGATAAACCTTTTTGTGAAGGAACAACAAGAGTTCTGCCGCGATACCAGCGATCGCCAATATAAACGAATCCCTTACCTGTTGGCTCAACCCAAAACAGATTAGAACGCCACTTATCCAAAGCAATTCCACCAGGAACCGCTTGAACAGAGTAAGGACTCATTGCTGGTAACTCTCCTAGAGTACGACCACTACTATCCTTGATAACTGCAGTGGTAGAACTACCGACTTTCACCTGATTGACGTCCCTTTGAATTGCCACACGCAGGATGACAGACGATGCTTGAGATGGGGCAACCATAGCTATCCATATGAGGATACCAAGCCACCAATGGCGTCCTTTGACGTTGGAAAAGAAAGAGGCTAGGAACACTTGGGATTTCATGCTGAGAATTATAGTTACACCTATATTTGGTTTGACGCTTGCTTTTACAGTAGTTTCCTTTCAAGTAGGATTTTAACTCTACCAAATGATAGATGAACTATCACAAGCTCTCAACACTATTTGTATAGTATTTGGTTTTTTGAGCGTTCAAACTTTTAGAACTTATGCATTGACAAAAGAGGAAATCTATGTATCGTGTAAGAAGAAGGAAATTTTCAAGGGATTGCGCGGAGCGCACAGGCCAAGGGCGTATCGGGAATTTACAAGGACTTACTTAAAGACTTAACCGTGATTGACATTGCAAGAACAAAAAGCTTCCGTTGCTAGCAGGGATACTTTCAATCCTTGCTAACAGCGAAAGCTGGTAGATACACACAACTATTTCTAACAAATCAATCCGAATTTTACCCCGACACGTAACCTTGAGTACCATTACTATTTTCCATATTTGGTGTGACTTTATTACTAGTGGACTCGACCAAGTACCAAATAATCACGATTCCAAAGCCCAAGCCTTGACTTCAGGTATGGGTACTGTTGCGATTGCCCAAAGGGCAGACGCAATCATGCGTCTCGCCACGGTGTTGTTGTGTTTCGCGTCTGTTGCTGATAGTCATTGTGACCTCCTCCGAAGCGATAGCTAGCCCCTAAGGGGGCGCTGCGCAAACGCAGCTGCGCAAAGCGCAGATCGCAACCGACTGTTTTTAGTAGCGCGTGCGTAAGTCCTACTAAAATTAGTTGGAAATCAGCGGTTTGTTAGCAAAATCACCTAAGCCGATACTAGAAAGCAAATCCTGCCACTCTTGCTCAAGAGTCACATCTTGGGGATTTTTTTGACGCAATTGTGCCACAGTTGTTAATGCTTCATACCATATTCCATTGCTCGCATAGATAGCAACTTGCTGTCTTGGCTGTGCCTGCTTGATTTGTTGGATGATCCCCGCCTTTAAGTTAACTCGTTGTATGACTCCTTCAACATAAATTGGGCTTTGTTGCTTTTGGCGATGTTCCCTAAGGGAGCCGCCCAAAGGGCTATCGCAGTACACATTTAAGAACCAGCGGTACTGTTTTCCTGTAGTGAGTGGAGAAACACTAGCAGGTAAAGAAACGCTCATGACTCCAGGTTCACTTGGTAAGGTAATATCCTGTCGGTAGACTAGATTTGATTCTGCATCAACCAACACAAAATTAGCGGGGTAGGCAGAACCTTTGACATAAGGTGTGTAGAACCAGAAAGTTGGGCGTTCTGCTGTGGTTTGTCCCCAAACATTCATCACCGAAGTTGGTTGTTCAATCAAAGGAACTAAAGCCGTGAGTCCAGGTTTAGCAACTGGACATTGACCGCGACTAGCTCCCCCATACCGACGACCACCAGGAGGTTGTCCTGGCGGAAGTGGAGGTAAGACAAGGCGCAGAGGCTGCTTGCGAGAATAAGTCGTTGTTAAGGGTTTTGATTGTGATGCAGACTGAGCGATCACCGATATTGTGCTAGGGAGCAAACTTAAGTACCCCAGCACAACTGCCAACAACAGTTTCATCGGTTGTAAAATCATTTTCATAAATCACTGTTAACTATCGAGTGTTAACTGTTGAGTGTTAACTATGAATCATCTTGAATTTTGAAACAAAACAATACTCATTGTTCCGACAAGTGCCAACGCTGAAGGTACAAATGGCACCCAATATCCTTGGATGAGTAGACCAAAGCATACGACAAAGACGTAGAGAACTCCAGAATAGACAAAGACAAAAAGTGTCAATCTGGGGAGTAAACGCACCCGCCAAGCCAGAACTGCTCCTACCACAGAAGCGCCACAAATCCAGATCACCTCACCCCACAATGACCAAACTTGCAACAAAGGACGTTTATCGAGGACAGCGCTGAGGAGTTGGCTGACCATTTGTGCTTGTACAAGCAATCCTGACATTCGCTGATCAAACTGATTTTCATATGGTGTGCCCCAATAGTCACGAGACTCTCCTATAGATACAACACCAATTAGGACAATTCGGTTTTTGATCGCATCTGGATTAACCTGATTTGATAAAACTTGTGTCAGCGTCACTTGTTCTGCAATGTTCTGTGAGGAACGATAGTTCAGCAAAATTTGACCACCATTAGCATCAATGCCTTGATATCCGCCACTGTGAGAGTTCAAACCAGGAAAAACAGTATTGCCAAGCTGCAAATCCCCTTGTGTGGTGAACTTTGGTTGAATTCTCTTCTCAGCAAGCAAATAACGAAATGCTAGCTGTGTACTGAATGCATAATCAGCAGTACACCCAGAGACAGCCTCCTGTTCCATAAACAACAGATGTCGCCGTACCACGCCATCAGGATCATGAATAAAGTCGCTAAATCCCAGACGTTCTTTTGGGATTTCCGGTGGCGGCGCAGTACTCTTAACAGGTATTGCAGCATCACTGTGCTTACAAACCCCAATCAAATTTTCAGTTTGTTTGAGACGAGGAATTAAATTTGGGTCTTGCGCTTTAAAATCTCGGTAGATATCTAAGCCAATAGCGCGGGGTTCGTACTGCTGAAGTTTATCCAAAAGTTTATTGAGAGAGATATCTGAGAGAGATTTTCCATTTACATCCTCGCCCCTTTGCCGTTGAGCATCAATATCTGCATCATCAATTGCTACCACCAGCAGGCGTGGATCGCTTTCCTCGTGGAAGATGAGGGAACGTAGACGCATCATCTGGTCAAAAGCTTGGAGTTCAGTCATTTGCAGTAACCCCAAAAACCTTAGTCCACAAACTAGGGCAGTGATCACCACTGAGGACAACAACGCTACTGCAAATCTGGGTGGAATCTGTGGCGGAACAGGCGATCGCTCTAATGGTTCTGGTGGTTCCACCTCAACCTTACCCGTAATCTCGGACCAAGTAGGAGGAATTTGTGCTAGATTTTGACAAATGACTGGTAACCAAGTCGCGCAGGGAAACTTGTCCTCAAGACCTTGCAACCGTTCCCGTGCTTCCCGCACTGCTTGATAAAAGGACTCACCTCTAGCAAACCCTTGTAGAAAAGACTTCAAAAATTCCTGTGCAACTAAGTCTGGAACGGGTTCGCGCATAACAATTATCTGCGGAATTTGCAAATCAGCCAGTTCTCGCGCCAGTCCCAGTCCATCGCAGGAGTTGAAGATTGCCAGTTGCAGTCCACGTTGCACAGTTTTTCTCAGGGCATAGCGTAATTCGCTGATGGTGAGACTATCGGTTTTATTTAAGTAGATTCGCCCAGATCCATCTTTGTCATGACTCGAACTGTGTCCAGCAAAGAAAAGAATATCCCAGCTGTTACCCCACAGAAAGTCAGTCAATTCTTTGCGTTGAGGTTCCACCAAAAACGTAACATCTGCATCTGTTAGCTCTTGCAGCAAAGCACGGTCAACTTCTGTGTCAATCCCCTGACTATTGCCAACAATAGCTAAAATACGAACTTTTTTATTAAGTGTTTTCTGAGAAAATATCTTTTCGTATGTAGGCGATGCTAAGGCAAATTCAGCTTTTGGATATCGTTCTAGCAAATCCCACAAATGCCAAGGCAAAAGTTGCAACTGAGTATTTTCAGTTTGTAAAATCACCCGAACTTCATCCGTAGGCAATAATTTTTCTAGCCATTTTTCGCGGATGGGGCGAAATTCTTCTGTTCGTAGCCACGTGTTGAAGCGCGATCGCAAAATATGAGCAATATTGTCACAGTCTTGGGTGATGGACACATTTGTCACCTGCATTTTATCAGCAGACAAACGATAACTATTCCCCAATCTGAGATAGCTAGACTGCCAGTGGCTATAGTACAGTGGCATTTCTCCAGCAGCAGGTAACTTACCCGTGATTTCAGTTGAGGGACGCTCACCTTCTTCACCGATTTGTAGCGTTACAGCAAACCCCTGCTCAAAGCTACCTTCTGCAAATTTCAGAACCACAAGCTTGCCCATAATTAAAGCAAAAGTACACGAAGTTGGGAAGCAGAATAATTTTTAACAATTGAAGCCTTAAGTCTTGACTATTGAGCTTTAACTAAATGATAAAGTTCTGTGTGACACTTGCATCATTCAATGATACTTTAACGCTAAACTGCTCTGCAGGTTCGCCTCTAAACTGTAATTGCAGGTAATTATCTGCACTTCTGGCTTGAGTTTCCAGAAAAACGGTTCCAGACTGATCTAGCACTGTCAGTTGTACTCCTGGTATAAGGTAAATTTTATTACCTGTAGGATGCAACTGAAGACGAATGCCTGTTTGTTGGTCAGTTTTCGGTCGAATTTCGACAATTAATATGACGGGTTGATTGGCAATTTGGATTCCTAAATCAATCAACTTTGCGCGTTTGGTAAATGCTTGTGTTTTATTAGTATCGTTTTGCACAAGCGTCTCACCATTACGAAAAGCATAACCTGGTCTAATTTCCGGCTGATTCCACAAAGATTCTACTGTTTGCCAACTAGCATCGAAGATTCCAACCAACCACTGGCTCAAATTCACCAATGTCCTAACCGGTGTTTGTCGCAGCTGTGCGATATATTCGATAAAATCTTCTAAAGGTTGCAGTTGACTTAAAGGTAACTCTTCAGTTGCGACATTACGAACAAACCCTAGTAACTTTGCTTGCTGAAGCGATTCATCTATTTGGACGACGACATAACCCACTCGTTCTTCCCAAGTTTCTGGGGGAATGTAACATGTCTCTTGCCCCAAACGCATGGGACGACACTCTAAACGCCCGATTCCCGGCAACTCTAAGTCTGCCACATCACTACATAAACGGATAATAGAGTTCCAACTGTCACATTCTGTTAACTGAGTGGGAATATCCATCATTTCCAAGTATTCATTTACCACCCATACACAAAGCGTATTTAGTCGGACTTGTTCGGCTTTTTCAGGAGTTGGTTGCTGATTGGCGAACTGCTGGGCAGTTCTACACGCTGCTTGAGTCATAGGCAACGTTAAAGCTAAATCGTCTAAATTGTGGTTGGTGCGCCTCATATGAAATCCCCAGTGAAGAACGCTGCTACATACATATCGTTCAAAGGTATGTTATTTACGCAAGAGTAAAAAAAGCAATATTTCAATATAAAAGCTAAATTAAGCGTCTTACCAATAGAGTTGGGCAAAAGATTGTAATCATTTTTAACAATTTATGACAAAAAAATCCCCCATATCTGTACCGACAAACACAGGATTAATACTCAAGTGTTGACAGATGTGGGGGAGTAATCTACTCGGATTTTGGTTAATCAACTATAGGAAGCAAAGAACCTTATTTAGTATTCCCATCGGAAATTGAAAAACGATCTGCGATTTCTGATGACACGCCAGTCGCGTGGCTGTCGGGAGATCCCCCCAACCCCCCTTAAAAAGCAGGGCGGCTATTTTACCCATTTACCCCCTTTTTAAGGGGTCGCCGCAGGCGGGGGGATCTTATCACCAAGCCTATTGAGAAGTCGGGGATCTTCTTTCTCGTGCCTGTAGGGCTTATGATTTAGGAGATATTCCCCAGGTAATTGACTAAATCGCTGGGATTAGAGAAATCCAACAGCGCCACAGAGATTTTACAGGCTAACCAAGATTTACTTGATGCTGAGTTATTGCAGATGCTGGAAGGCGTGGCAGAATTTGCATCACAGCAAGGAGATAAAAATACAGCGAATTGGTTGACAAATCTGGCAATTCAGTTGAGGAAAGCTTTGAATTTACCCCCATCAACTATTGCGAACACTTCAGAAGAGGACTTACACGCTCATCTAGAATTCTTGATGAATATACTTCGAGCAACAGCAGAAAGCAAAGGTGAGGCGCGGGTAGTTTACCCGTTGTTTTTAGAAAATAGACAATATCTCAACTATACTTTAGCGGAACTCTTGTGGCGTTGGGCGACAACGACCTTGCCAGAAATGGAGACAGATGTAGCACAATCCATCGCCGTAGATATTGGCAAATTTAGTAAGCTGATTCAGGAATTTCCCTTGGGTGACAAAGCCAGCAACATGGAAATTGCGATAAGTGGTTATGAAGTCGTGTTAAGCGTGTTTACTCGTGATACCTTCCCCCAAAATTGGGCAATGGTGCAAAATAGTCTAGCAAACGTCTACTGTGACAGAATATGGGGGGATAAAGCACAGAATCTTGAAGATGCAATCGCTGCTTACACCAGTGCGTTGAAAGTTTATACTCATAACGCCTTCCCTCAAGATTGGGCAACTACACAAAATAATCTGGGGACAGCCTATCGTAGCAGAACACGCGGGGATAAAGCACAGAATCTTGAACATGCAATCGCTGCTTTCACCGCCGCATTGGAAGTTTTAACCCACCACACCTTCCCCCAATTATGGGCGATGACGCAAAATAATCTGGGGAATGCCTACTTTGACAGAATCAGTGGGGATAAAGCACAGAATCTTGAAGATGCGATCACTGCTTATACAGCCGCGTTAGAAGTTTATACCCGTGATGCTTTCCCTCAACAATGGGCAATGACACAAAATAATCTGGGGAATGCTTACTCTGAGAGAATACGCGGGGATAAAGCACAAAATCTTGAAGATGCAATCACAGCGTATACCTGCGCGTTGAAAGTTAGAACCTGCAACGCTTTACCTCAAGATTGGGCTACGACACAAAATAATCTGGGAAGTGCCTATCTTAAGAGAATCAATGGGGATAGACCACAGAATCTTGAGGATGCGATCGCATTCTACTCTGCGGCTTTGGAAGTCAGAACCCGTGACGCTTTCCCGCAAGATTGGGCGATGACACAAAATAACCTGGCAGGTGCTTATCTTAACAGAATCTATGGGGATAGAACACAGAATCTTGAGGACGCGATCGCATTCAACTCTGCTGCTTTGGAAGTTTATACCCGCAACAGCTTTCCTCAACAATGGACAATGACGCAAAATAATCTGGGGAGTGCTTACTGTAACAGAATCAAGGGTGACAAAGCACAGAATTCTTCTAGAGAATTGTTGATTAATTGTATTAAGAAAAACTCCCCTTTATCTGACTACCCACCTGACAAGAAGCCGTGAATAATTTCACTCTTAGTCTCTATGCGTTTCATCTACGCCACACCCTCACTGATGCTCCCGATGAAGTTGCCAGTGATACCAAACTTTTGTGGGAAAATCTGGTAAAACTGGGTGAAGGTTCACTACCGTTTTCTGGCTTGAAAGATTTACGCTCAAAGCTCATTTGCTACCAAAACGGCAAATACGATTCTAAGCTTGAACAAGGGCGACAAACTGACTGGTTGACAGATTCTGGAAGTTTAGATTTAGGAAGTATTGATGCAACAAAAAAATTTAACATTAACGCCAATCTTCAGCCTTTCCTACTTAACGATACTTATGCAGCTGACCTCACTCTTGTCCCAGAACCGTCAAATATCTCGATTAGCGTAGACGAACTGCAATACTTCAAGCCAAGCTATCTACTACCATCTCATATTCAAGCATCTCTAGGACAAACTTTATGGATTTATGGGGAAGTAGATGCAACTAAAGACGAGTGTCACAAACTTGCTTATGAATATGTAGACAAGTTGCTAGCAGGAACGAACTTCAACCCAGTTTCAGTGAATGAAGACAAACTATTTGGTAGTCTTTTATTTGAATATCAGGCAGCTGACCCCAATGAACCCTACAGTTATGCTAAACAATGTCAAATTTACGTCTTCCTAAATAATAGTAATGCTCAAACAGCAGAACTGGCGGGAAAAAGCTACGACTGGCTGCTAAATTTACTCTGTTGCTATCATAAAATTCTCTATATTTCTCAGGAAGCTCGTAACTGTTCCTCAGAAGCACGAGCAATTTACAGCGATTTAGAGAAGAAAACAGAAGAATTTTCAAAACTGATGGCTGACTCTCAAATACAGCTATCAAAACTCAAAAAATTGCTGGCACAAATCCCACAAAAAAACCTTGACTATGCCCGTTGTCTGCGAGACTTGCAAGCTCATCATACAGCCATTACTACAAATATTAGTAATTACGGTATTTGCTTAAAAAAAATCACTGATATTGCAGGAGACAGCCCTAAATTATGGCAAGATTTTTTCAATCGCTTCTGTCAGCAATGGCAACAACAAATACAAACCGATATTAACTACCTTACCCCTGCTCAAGAGTTGTTCGGACGGATGATTGATACTATCCGAGGTATTGTAGAAACAGAACAAGCCGAGAGCGATCGCTCTTTGGAAAACACGATCCAAATCGTCGGTGTCGGCTTAGGTGCAGGTGCGATCGTCTCTGGCGTTGTCACTCAACATATAGACAAAATTAACCAACCCCTAAGTACCATACTTCCTAAAAACCCGCTTTACGCATCCTTATTATTGAGTCTTTTGGCTACCTTGTTTTTTGGCTGTTTGGCTTGGCTTTGGACTCAAAGAAATAAGAGGACAAGTTAAAGCCAATTACCAATTAAAACATAAGCAGACCAAAAGCTGGGAGAACTGTAGTTAGGATGTTTCAATAGTTGTAGCTGAGCAACACGCAGAGCTTGTGCTTTAGTCATATTGGCGTTCTTCAACTGTGTATAAAAAGCACCAACAAACTGTGCTGTTGATTCATCATCAATTTGCCACAAGGATGCTAGTGTACTGCGTGCGCCTGCTTTGAAGGCTGCACCAGCTAAACCTAAAGCTGCACGGTTGTCTCCGGCTGCTGTTTGACAAGCACTTAAAACCAACAGTTGCACACCTTCTGGTTTCTTTTCATCCCGCGTACGCAGGATATTGTCGAAATCTATAACGTTAATTGGACCATTAGCAGCTAAGATAAAAGTCTGATCAGCACGTGAACTAAACTGACCGTGTGTTGCCAGATGTAAAATGTTGAAGCGAGTAGCATTCACTTTGCTCATCCAAGCTTGTTTGGTGAATTGCTGATCCAAAAGGCTGGTTGTTGATATTCCAGCTTGGGCTATCAGGTTTAACTCTGTCTTAATTGCAGGTAAGGGTGAAAATTGGCTATATCCCAGTGGCGGTTGAGTCAGCCCTGCGGTGAGAGCGTTCAGCCGCCCCCGCGCTAGGGGTTTGGGATTTTGAAGTTGCAAACCTATGCTTAGGGCGATCGCATATTTCTCCACTAAATATTGCTTGCCATCGTAAAGTGCAGATGGCGGTATATTGCGCAACGCTCCATCCGGTATAAACACGAGGGTATTCACGCCACTCTTTTGCAGTTGAGACTCAATTGGTTTGATCAACCAATTATACACCTGTTGCGACTGGGTTTTGAATGCTTTAATCGCATATGGTTGGACAAGATTCTGCCGCAGTTCGCCGACAATTTTTTCCACTTCGGCTTGGCTAATCTTGGTGCTATAGTGTTGCAAGGGTTGTTTAGGGATTTTGACAATAACTTGAAGTTCGTCTTCAAGAATAATCGGGTAAAGAATAGCAGCGGTGGGGTTATCTCGATCTACCACTTTGTCGAGTAGAACTTTTTGACCGAGTAAGCAAGCTTGCCGAAAGAAATTGTCTAATTCTGCTAATTGTAATGCTTCAATTTGCTGACGAGCTTTTTCTAAATTTTTGTTTGATGGTTGTCTTTGTTGCTCTTTTAGCAGTAATCCTACTGATTGCCGATAAACAGGTTCTACACTATCTCGAAAAGAGAATTGTACATCTTGTGTCACTGCTGCTAAGTCACTGCGCAAAGATTGGAGAGTGTCCACAGCAGTATCGTAGGCTGCGATCGCTTTCTTTATATCTCCTTTTGCCTTGAGTAATCTTCCTAGTTGCCATTGCCAGCGATAAGCAATTTCTGGTGCGTGACTTGCCTGTGCTAATAGTAACGCTTGTTGCGTTAAATTTTGCGCCTCGAACCACTGCCCAGTTTTTTCGTAGAAACCACCCAAACTTCCCAAAGCATATGCCTCTGATTGCTTGTCACCCAAATCGCGGGCTTGTTGAACAGCAGTAGTCAGCAGTTGAGTAGAGAAAGATGGCGTGAGTGTTTGTCCTCCTAACTTCCCGAGACTATGAGCAAAGTTAATCCGAGCGTAGATAGCAGAACGAGTCAGGGGGAGTGTGTCGAGTTGGGGTTGAATCAATGGTATCAGAGTTTGCGCTTGTGCTAATTGTTGATTCTCAATCAGAAGAGTCAACTGATTGAGTTGCGCTTGGACTTTTGTCAGAGGTGAGGGAGATACTTTAACTGTTTTTTGATAAAATTCTATTGCTTGTTGTGTTTGCTGCTGTGTAGTGGCGTTATTTCCTAAACTAAAAAGACTTGCGCCGATCTGGGCTGGAGATTTCAGGCGTTGGGCAATTTCCAGACTTTGTTGTAAAGCATCTTGAGAATCTTTCAGTTTACCTACTACCTGAAGGACATCACCAAGCGATCGCAACCCAACTGTCTTTTCTATAGAGTCTGGCTGTGATTGTAAAATTTTAGAAACATCTTCCAGGGTTTTTTCTGCACGACGGTAAAAACCTTGAGTTCGCAATGCTTCTGCTTGATTGATGCGCGATCGCACGACGCCATTTTTATCATCAATATTGCTATAAACCTTTTGCGCGTCCTGCCAAGTTACCAAAGCCTCTTGTGGTTGTCCTGTTACGAGTTGCAAACGACCTAGTATATCAAGACTTTGGGCAAGAACTTTAAGTTTCGGGTGTGCTTGTCCTTTTATCTGCTGCTGCGGATATCCTAAAATATTTAAGCTTTGTGCGATCGCCTGCTTTGCATCATTCCACGCACCAAGTTGTTGGTAAGCCAAACAAAGGTTACTCAAAGTTGCAGCAAGTCTGAGATTATCTCCTTGCGATCGGTATTGCAAAGCTTGTTGCTGCAATACCTGCACAGTTTCAGCATACCGTCCATTATCATACAGCACTTTTCCCTCTTGCTGTAAAGAAGTAGGAGGAGCAGGTGAGGCAGGAAGTTTTGCCAACACAGGTGAACCAAGGACACACAACAAAGCGGTTATAAAAGCCAAAACCAAGTAATACCGGATGAAATTGTGTCTGTTCATATACTTCTTTCTGCTTAGGAGCAGTACAAGAAAACTAATGAGTAAATTAAATCAGTGAACAGTGAACAGTGAACAGTGAACAAGGAATGGAAGAGTACGTTTCCTACCTGATAACTGATAACTGATAACTGATAACTGTTAAAAAGGATTAACAATGATAGAAAAATACAAACCGTTTTCCTGCCATGTATTTTTCTCCCCTGGTATAGAAATTATCGGAATACCCCAGTCCAAGCGGGCAGTCAGCCAGTTTTCAAGTTGTAGACGCAACCCTAACCCCCCAGAAACAAGTGTATTATCTTCTAGCTGCAAATTAGTACCCTGTCTACCAGAACGGTTCCAGCCTGTGCCAACATCAAAGAAGGGGGTGACTTGCAAAAGGTTATTGCGTCCAGAGAAGCGAACAATGGGAATTCGCACTTCAGCAGAAGCAAATATACCATTGTCTGTTAATAAAGCATCTTGGCGGTAGCCTCGGACACTTTCTATACCACCTAAGCTAAATTGTTCAAATGGAACAAGCGGTCGGTCTGCAAATTGTACGTCTCCTCTCAGTAATAGCACGGTATCGCGAGCCAATAAGCGCACCCACTGTGCTTGTCCTCTCCAAGCGAAGAAACTATTGGCATCAAAAGCGTCAAGTCCCAAACTGAACTGAGAACGAAAGGCAAGAACTTCCTGACTGCTGCGCTGGGTCCATTCTTGAAAAAAACGCACAGCTGTGACTCGCGTCTTTCCTTCCTCATCTGCGCCAAAAGCTGGAAAGGGAATCTTCTCACCCTCTGGGTTTAGACTTGCTTCGCTTTCCCGCCGACTTGCACTCACACCTAATGCTAATTCCTGAGTTGGAGATTGGATGATGGGCTGGCGTAGTGTGAGTTCGTAGTAGGTAGAGTCGGATTGAATATCAAGCACACTAAAAGGTCTTTCGATGATATCGCTATCAGAAAAACCAAAGCTAAAGCTAACAGTACCATTGTGGGCATTAAAAGGAACAGAGTAGCTAAAATCAAAAGCATTGCTACCATCAGTATTAGTATAACTAGCAACAACGCCATCGCCCCATCCAAAAAGATTGGCTTCACTGACTTGGATTTGCCGACGGAAACTACCTACAGCCGGAGAACGCCCATTATCTAGGGCAATTTGTACGTTAAAAGTATCTGCCTCTTTAACCTTCACTTCTAACAAATTTACCCCCGGACGCGAACCTGCAGATAGTTCAGCAGACAGGTTGCTAATCAGGGGATTGAGTTGCAAAAGTTGCAATGCTTCCAGTAGACGTTCTCGGTTCAAAGGTTTGCCTGTCGCTAGGGCAATGCGACTTCGCACGTAGCCAGGATTGAGTCTCCGTGTTCCTGATACTTTTATGTTCTCCAGATAACCCTCAACCACTCGGATTTCTACGATTCCTTCTTGAAGCTTCTGTGGTGGAATAAAGGCTCCAGATGTGATGTATCCTTTCTCAAGATACAGTTGTGTGATTTTCGTTCGTATCTCGAATAATTCTGCAAGTGTAATTGGGCGGTTGATGTATGGTGTCGTAATTTTGGCAAAATCTTTAGGGCTAAAGACTGTACTACCTGTGACTTCAAATTTTTTAACAGTGATGGTTTGAGAAACATCATTAGGTATTGGCTGTTCGGGAGTGGCGGGTGTTGTGGTGGGTGGAGGAAGTAATTGATCTGGTGGTGGTAAGGGGGAGGGAGGCGCTTGTTCTGGAATTGGCTGGGTAGAAGGCGGCTGATTATCCCGTTGTAGAGGCGCTTGGGGTGGAGTTTGTATTGGCGTTGTATTGATAACTTGTGCTTGTAGTGATTGTGAGATGGGCTTTGCCTTGCTAGGTGCGATACTCCCAAAGGCAGCCGCCCAAGGGGCGATAAGCCAAAGGCTTGACGCTACGCGTATCGCAACGATGATTGGAACCAAGTTCAAACTATAGCAGTATTTATAGAACCCTAAATTTTTGCAACTTTTAGCGAGCATGACAACAGGGAAGTGATATGGGGTAACAAACAGAATTTAGTGCTAGTTTTTAGGCATCAACAATCAATGTTTGTGATTCGATAATTTTAGAGGAATCGGAGTTCTAGGGCACAAAGTTGGATTATTATTTTCTGTGATGAATAGCTAGAATTGGCGCTATTTTTCGTCTCTTTCCGACAAAAATGAAACAAGATGACTTTTGCAATCTTGTGGGAGTACGTCACAGCATGCTTGAAAGGGAGGTTAGCAGTATCTGAAACTCCCAATTCTTGGATAGAATACAAAAAAGATTGATGGAGGTAAGGAGACTCGAACTCCTGACATCCTGCTTGCAAAGCAGGCGCTCTACCAACTGAGCTATACCCCCTTAATAGGTCAATGAATGGTCATTTATCTGACGTTGTTATTTTAACCTAATATTATTGTTTTGCGAAAGGGGATTAACAAAAAAATGACCATAGTTGTTGCAGCACTATATAAATTTGTTAAGTTGCAAGACTTTGCACAGAAACAATACCCTCTGCTTTCTTTATGCCAAGCCCATAACGTTAAGGGAACAATTCTATTAGCACCAGAAGGCATTAACGCTACAGTGGCAGGTTCTCGTCAAGCAATTGACTGCCTTCTCTCCTTTTTGCGATCAGACTCTCGCTTAGCAGACTTGGAACACAAAGAGTCTTATGCTGATGATCCACCATTTGACCGGATGAAAGTGCGTTTGAAAAAAGAAATTGTTACTATCGGATTACCAGGGGTTGATCCCAATCAACAAGTGGGTACTTATGTCAACCCCAAAGATTGGAATACTCTGATTTCGGATCCACAAGTCACCGTGATTGACACCCGCAACGATTATGAGGTGAGTATCGGAACCTTCAAAAAAGCGCAAAATCCTCAAACTGAATCATTCGCTGAATTTCCAGAGTATGTTCACAACCACCTCGATCCCAACAAGCATAAAAAGGTTGCCCTGTTTTGTACTGGGGGAATTCGCTGCGAAAAAGCTTCTTCCTTTATGCTGTCCCAAGGGTTTCAAGAAGTTTATCACCTCAAAGGTGGGATTCTCAAATATTTAGAAGAAGTCCCAGAGTCTGAGAGTTTCTGGGATGGTGAGTGTTTTGTCTTTGATCAACGCATCGCTGTGCGTCATGGGTTAGAACCAGGTAGTTATGATATGTGCCCAAGTTGCGGACATCCCATTTCTGAGGCTGATAAATCATCTTCCAAGTACCAAGAAGGCGTTTCTTGTCCATCTTGTTTTGATACTCTTTCGGAAGATAAAAAGGCGCGTCAACAGGAGAAAAAACGACAGTTGGATTTGGCTAGAAAGAAGATCGGGGATTTGTAGATTAATTCAAAACCTCAAATGTCTGGAATTTTGAATTTTGTTAGCGCAGCAGGACGCAGTCCATTTTTAATTGTTAATTACACCAATTTGAAAAAAGAATGCGACAGATACACAGTCTCAAACCTCGTTATATCTGGCTTTCTTAATTTTGCGAAAAGTTTGCGCGTCCGGGTTTCCCGGCGCAAAACTTTTCAAGACGAATTTTGTTAGCGCAACGGGACGCAGTCCATTTTGAATTTTGAATTGGTATTACCTCACCATTCCCAACTTCCGGGTTCACCTTTAAAAGGTCCAACAATATCACTCGTTATCCAACCACCGTAAAAATTCCCTGGTTGCGGTTGCACTTTTTCTCCATTAACGTAACAAGCATCCATAACATGAGCATACAAAGCAACATAGTCTTTAATTGACGCAAAGGCAGGTGTAGGATTGGGATAGAACCATGCAACGTTCTGGAGTTCTTTCTCAGCGACACGAATTGTGTAGTAACCAGCGCGTCCCTTCCACTCACAAAAACTAGATTGTGGTGTGAGTAAGAAGTATTCCATTTTGATATCCTCAGGCGGGATGTAGTAACTAGGTGGATGGCTGGTTTCTAAAACACGCTTAGCACGGTGAGTGTCTGCAATACTGACACCGTTAAAAATGATTTGGATATGTTTATCAGTATCCTCAAGCCGAGGTGGACGAGGATAGTCCCACACTGACTCTTGTCCAGGACTAGGTTCAATGCGTTGGGGTCTAAACATTTTGGATTATATAATGCGATGTCGAATCACAGATTAACACGAGATCAATCATTATTAATCTGTGATTTTCTTTTCAAGCGAGCCTTGTACGGGAAAATCGAACAACCAAGCATGAAAAAGATTTCTTCCCTTCCTTGTTCTGAGTTCTATTTTCAAGCTAGGTTTATTTTGAATGGCTCAACGAACTTCTTTAAGACTGTCAACTTCCTTGGTAAACAATTCAGTAAATAAACTCATGACTGTCCGTTCTTCTCGTACTTTAATATTCGCGTTAATTGACATACCTGATTGCAAAGATATTTTTCTACCTTTAGCATTCAAAGATTGTTGGTTTAAATGAATTTTGACAGGAAAACGATAATATTGGTGTGTTTGATCTGGTGGTAATGCATCAGAACCAACAGAAACGACATCTCCTTTTATGTCACCAAACTCGCTGTAAGGAAATGAATCAACTCTCACATCAACTTTCATTCCTTCCTTAACAAAACCAATATCTTTGTTCGTGACAAAAGCTTCTGCAATAAAGTTCTCGTTTGGCACAATTGTCAAGAGCTTCTGACTGTTGTTTGCCACAAAACCAGGGTTTTTAGCTTGCAGATCAAAAACAACCCCAGAGACAGGAGCGTGAATCTCTTGGTATTTAATATTTGTTTGCGCTTGTAATATCTTGCTATTCAAATCAGCTAGTTGCTTCTCATTCTCAAGCAGAATTCTAGAAATTTGGCTATCAATCTCGGCAACACGCTTGTTGTTATCAGCTATCTTTTCCTGGACGTTTTTACCAGAAACAGCGACTGTATTTGTTGTCTCTTGTTGTCCCTGTTGAATTTCATACTTCAGGCGTTGATCTTCTTTAACAGATTGTGCTGCTTGTGCTGCCAGATTTTGGACTTTTTTCTTTTGTTGTAGATATTGAAGCTGAGCGATCGCTCCTTCTTCTGATAGGAGCTTCATTCTATCTAAAATTAACTGTTCAATTGCTAAACTTGCTTTAGCGTCGCTAAGTTGAACTTCATTTTGAGCGAGTTTCTGTTTGCTCTGTTCGACTTTGAATTGCGCCGCAGCAGAGCGAGAATCTAATTCTTTTTTCGCCATTGCTAGACGTTCTTGTTCCTCTGTATTAAAACCTGCAACAGCGCCAGTGTTTTTCAATTCCTTACGCAACAATTCATTTTCTGCAACTAGTGCTGCTCGATTTTTTAAAAGAAAAGCAGCTTCTCTAGATAGGTTACCTCGTAAAAATTCCATTTCAGCCGCAGTACCAGAACCAACCTGCATCAAACGGCGGTAAAGCTGATTTTCTTGCATCAAGGAAGTACGAACTTTTCTCAAAGAATTTAATTCACCATTAGTTGTGACAGAATCGAAAATTAGCAGTAAATCTCCAGGCTTGACTTTTTGCCCGTCTTTAACATAAACTGCTTTGACCACTCCACTAACTGAAGCTTGGATGTCTTTAACTGTTCCTTGCGGCTTCAATTGACCTTGTGCAGGAACAACTTGCTCTATTTTGGCAAAGTATGCCCAACCAATTCCAAAACAGGCTAACACCATTAATGTCATCATGATAGTCCGTGACCAAAATGGAGATTGGCGTAGCACAACAGATTCTTCTAATGGCCCAAAGTTGTGCCGCTTTATATCTGTTTCAGATGTTCTAGGGGGCTTAAATTGGGCAGTAAGTATTTTTGAACTTGAAGACTTTTTACTTTTTTGAGACGTTCCGTTACCGTTATGACCATTAAAGCGATCATCAAAATCAGTCATGGTATTTACCTGGGAATGAGGATACAGATGACGAAAATGAGAAACAATGAATTTTCAGAATTATGAATCAAAGGTATTTTCTAGTTTCATAATTTCTGATTTTTTTACAGTTGGACTTCTTGTTGATTATAGAGGTAGAAATAATGACCTCTCAAAGCCATCAATTTATCATGGCTTCCTTGTTCTATAACTTTACCACCATCCATCACCACAATAATATCTGCATTTTTAATAGTGTTAAGACGGTGGGTGATAAAAAACACTGTGTTCCCCTTAAATGCATCTGCTAAATTGAGACAAACTTGCCGTTCTGTAGGGTAATCTAAAGCGCTCGTTGCTTCGTCTAAAACTAATAATTTTGGTCTTTGTAAGACAGAACGAGCAATAGCTATTCTTTGTCTTTGTCCACCAGAAAGTCCAGCCCCTCTTTCGCCCACTCGCGTATTGTAGCCATTGGGCAAACTCATGATAAATTCGTGCGCTACTGCAACTTTTGCAGCTTCAATAATTTCCTCAGTTGAAGCTTCAGGATTGGTGAGAGCAATATTTTCCTGAACCGTTCCATCAAACAACAGTGTCTCTTGAGGAACGACACCAAGCTGTCGTCGTAGAGAATAAAGTTCTACTTTGGCAATGTCGTAATCATCAATTAAAATTCTACCAGCTTCGGGTTCGTAAAGTCGCAGCAGCAGCTTCATCATTGTACTTTTACCCGAACCGCTTTGCCCGACTATTCCAACAAATTTACCTGCCGGAAAATTAATAGTAACATTGCAAAGTTGTAATGGACCATTGTTTGTAAAGCGGAAGGCAACATTGTCATATTTCACTGATCCAACAACCGGAGGTAATGTGATATTGTCACGGTCTTTCTCTGCTTCTTGTGGCGTATCGACAATATCGCTTAAACGCTCTAAAGATAAGGCAGTTTCTTGGAAGTTTTGCCAGAGTTGAGCTAATCGTAATATGGGGCTTGTAACGTAACCTGAAATTATCCTAAAAGCAATTAATTCTCCTAAGCTCAACTCTCCTTGAAGTACCAAATACGATCCCACCCATAAAACAAGTAAGCTGCTGAGTTTATTGAAAAAGTTACTTGTTGAATTGGCAAGAGTGGAAGTGACCACAGTTTTAAAGCCAGCCCCCACATACCGAGCATAACGCTCTTGCCAAGAAAAACGCGCTCGTAACTCAATATTTTGCGCTTTTACTGTTTGAATTCCTGACATCACCTCAACCAAATAAGATTGAGTTTCGGCATTGCGTTCGGCTTTGCCCCGTAGTTGTCTGCTGACCGTGGGAGATGCAACCATAGTAATAGCAATAAACACTGGAATTGTTATCAAACCAACAAAGGTTAATTTCCAGCTATAAATTAACATCACGATGATATAAACCACCGAGAAAAGTGCATCTAAACCTACGGTTAAAGCAGTCCCAGTCAGAAACTGACGAATATTTTCCAATTCATTGATGCGAGTGGAAAGTTCCCCCACAGGTCTGCGTTCAAAATAACGTAGCGGTAGACGCAGCATATGGTCGATAATTTCCGATCCCAAACCCATATCAATGCGGTTTGTGGTATCCACAAATAAGTAAGTCCGCAAAGTAGTAAGCACTGCTTCAAACAGACCGACGACTAATAACAAAACACCCAAAACATGCAGAGTACTAATACTGTTTTGGGCAATAACTTTGTCGATAATCATCTGAACAACTAGGGGGTTCGCCAGCGCAGCCAGTTGTACGAACAAGGAAGCAACAAAGACTTCTATCAGGACTCGGCGATAACGCGACAAATAAGGAAGAAACCACTGTACACCAAAGCGTTGGCGAGGGGTTGCTGGCGTGGGAGACAGGAGTAAGACTCTAAACTGGGGCGGGTAAGTGCTTTCTTCTACTTCCAACTGGCTAATAAACTCAGCTGGTTTGAAGCGTAGAATTCCCTTCGATGGGACACCAACAACAATATTGCGCTCACTTGTTTCATAGAGAACGGCATAGCTGTCACCATAACGAATCAAGGCTGGTGTGGGTATGCGCGTAACAGCAGAGGTGGGGACATCCACCAACTGTACTTTTAATCCTGTTAACTCTGCTAAGTAAGCACATAGCTGAAACGATATCACACCCTGACGGTTAATCTGCTCGTTGAAAATCCGGCGAACCACTTCCCGTCGAAACGGCATTTCCAAGTGTTTGGCTAACATTTGAAAACAGGCGATCGCCGAATTGAGTTGTCCCCTACCCCCAAAAAAAGGATATTTTCTTGTTTTTTGTTTCTCTTGCGCCTGCGAGGGTTGTGGTGGTATCTCTTCGTCCGCTGCGTATGGAATCTCTAAGTCTGTTGTCTCTGGCTCACTCTCGTCTATTGGATACTGTTGTCTGTCTATACTGTCTAGCAGTAACATATCAGATCTGAGCATTCCCAACAACCGCGCCGGAGTATTCCCCTGTACCTCAACTGTTTGATGCAAATCACTCAATTCCAATCTCGAACCCACAGAGAAGCCCTTGAGTGTTCCTCCGCCACTGACAAACCAAATATAATCGTTATCTGGTTGATTTAATAAACTTTTTCCTGGTGGCAGGTTATGTACTTTTGCTCCAGCCCAAGCGTCTTGAGTCAGTTCTTTGAGTTTGGTACTGCCTAAAGCTTGCACTTGCTTTTGGAGACTAAGGATATCAAAAACTTCCATCAAATGACAGTGGTTTTGACGAGCCTCCGCAAAAGCTGGATACATCGCAAGTAAGCGTAAATACTCCGCTGCACTAAATGTTATACAGATAACTTCGTTGGAAGCAATTGTGATCTCGCACGCAATTTGCCGTAATAGACTAATTTCGCCCAAAACTGCGCCTGGTTCGAGCAAGTTCAACGTCGTTGGCATATTTGTACGTGGATCATATGCCAACAGACGAGCTTTGCCTTCATAAATGATTGTGACTCGATCAGGAACTTGTTCTTTACCGATAATCTTTTGACCTATACGGTAGCGCAAAGGTTGGAGTTGTTGTGATAAAGAGGCCAGAACTTCAGGTGGTAACCGATCAAAACCCTCTAGAGTGGCGATAAATTCTTGGAAAGCAGAGCTCTTAATATAGGTCATATCAGAAAAACTACTTAGGAGTTAATTTATTTAAGAATCAATACATTTTTAAGTATATACACTCAAAAAATGCCATTAATAATGCTTGTTTCGTAGAAAAATAGCAACTAAGCATACTTGTATGCCTAGAGGGCACCTTTCCACTTATTATATTATGAGCATGTTTGTAAAGTATCCAGCGAATGAAATTTACACGCCAGTTGCACTCAACGAGGGAACCTCCAAGGTCGCACTGGCTTGACTACACAAACAAAGTACACCCTTTTTCATACCAGCATTAGTTGATTCACAACTTTTTAATATTGAGTTTGATCACATCAGCAAAACTCACACTTTATATATGAATTTTTATGAAAAAACCGAACTTTTTTACAAAAAAGTTACAATTAATACAAAAATATTTTTATGAAAACAACAAGCAAGAATTTTTTCTTCAGTGATAGCGCTTGTAAAGGGTTCGCAATCGACACTCACCGTCAAGACTGCGATCCCCAAACCCGGAGGGCTTCCCACTTTCTTAGCAACTGCCGAACCCGAAGGGTGAGTTAAGCCAAAACTTATCTCACCATATCCGTCATAATTTAGAACATCACCTACTAGTAGCCAAAGAAAAAGGGGATCAACAGCTCATTTATCTACTATCTGACGATTTATCCAAATGCCTCTTAGCCCAGCTCCCCTCGCTCCGTGATAATCTTCTGTGAGACTGTCACCAATGTGCCATGCAGCCTCTGATGAACACTTATGTTTTTCCAAAGCTATGGCAAAGATTTTGCTATCAGGTTTGGCAGCACCTGCTTGAGTGCAAATAGTAATAGACTCGAAAAACTCTCTGAGTTCCAAACTTTGTAACACTGAGTAAATACGGGAATCGAAATTCGATAGTATTCCCAGTTCAATTCCCATCCGCCGCCAGCTAACCAAAGCTGGCAAGACATCGGGATAGATAAACCACGGATTAGCTGTACCAAAGTGAATATAGAGTTCACTAAAAAAAGTCGAAAAATCAGAAAACTTCTGGATAACACCTGCTTGTTCAAAAGTGTTTCGCGCAATGTCAAGCCACCAATCAAACTCGCGTTGGGGAATGTCTTGTTCCTCTGCATCTGGAAATACAGGTGGTGGCGCAGCTTTAAAACTCTGTATAAATGTTTCGTTTAAGGTATCAGCCCAAACTTCGACTCCAAACTCCTGCGCTATCTGACTGTATATTTCTCCCACACTGCCTTTCACCCCAAAAAGTGTGCCAACAGCATCTAAAAAGATAACTCGCGGTTTTTCCTTCATAAACTATCACTGACTCGCTATTAGCTATCTACTTATCTCCACTGACTCAAACAGTCCTGTATGCCAAATGTAGTAATTTTTATTTTCTGTAAAGTGTCTCTACAATCGGACGAGAAAGCCAGTTAAAACCAACTTTGAGTTTGTGATCTAAGGTTGGTAGCCGATAAAGATAGGCAAGACGACGCGCGACGTATGCTAACGAACCTTCTAGTTTGATGCCTAAACCAGTCAGGGTGGCACTGTCTATTCCCAATGCCATCATTTCACCTAAGAACTGATAGCGGAAGGGAAGCAAAGGGCGATTTGTCAAAGTTGCCCAAATGTTCCAACCAACGTAATCTGCTTGTTGGAAAGCAGCCTGTGCTGTTCCAGGGACTTGCTTACCTTCAGCATCAAGGCAATCTGCTAAATCTCCCAAGGCAAAAATCTCGGGATGATCGTGCACTTGGAGAGTTGATGTGGTGCTAATTTGACCACGTTGATTTTGTTTGACAGGCAGGTTTCGTACCACGGGTGATACCCGCGTTCCCACTGTCCAAATCACCAAATCCACAGGAATTGTGTCTACTTGATTTTTATACTCTAATGAGATGCTGTCTTGAGCAATTGCTTCTACCTTAGTTTCTAAATCGAGAAACACACCCCGTGCTTCTATTGCTTTGTTAGCTGCTTGTCTGTTGAAGTCTGGCGAGGTTCGCAAAATTTGGTCAGATATTTCAATCAGCCGAAATCGTCCTCTTTCCCCAAGTCTATCTGCTAGTTTGCAAGCTAACTCTACACCACTGTAACCAGCACCAACTATAGCTACCCTAATTTTATCTGCATTCGATTCTTCTAAAACTCGCAGGCGTTCTTCCAAACGATATGCATCTGCAATAGTCCGAAACGAATGGGCGTAAGATGTTGCTCCAGGGACCATATCCAATGGTGTTTCGCCACCTAGCGCCAACACCAATTGATCATAGGAAATTTCTGGTCCATCCTGCAAATGTACACGTTGCTGGTTTATGTCAATTTCTGATACAAAACCTTGATAAAAACGGACACCTGTGCATAACAAAAGTTCTTGATAAGGTGGGGCAATTTCCCAGGTTTGCAATTCCCCAGTCAGAAGTTCGTACAGAAGAGGAGAGAAAACAAAGCGATCGCTGTGATCCACCAGAACTATTTCGGGTTTTTGCGAAGGTTCCCAAGGAAGCTGGCTCAAGCGCAGGGCAGTATGGAGACCACCAAAGCCTCCACCAAGGATACAGATTCTAGCAGGTTGTTGAGTCATTGGTAAGCGCGGAAGGTCAATCCCAGCGGGGTAATTTCTTTCAGTGTACTGATTTCTTGTGGTTTGTTGCCATCAACCAGGAATCCCAGTGCTTTCCCTCGTGCAGTTCGTGTGCGGGCAATCTTTCTACAAATTTATGTCTTTTAAACTGAAGAAAGCAGATTCAAATCAGCGCAGCAATTAGATTAATACTCATAGCCAAAATACTAGTATTAAAAAAGAAGGATAAAACTCCGTGTAACAGAGTCAAACGCCTCATTGAACGTGATATTGTCTGTACATCTGAAACTTGACTAGTCATGCCAATAACGAAAGAAAAATATAGAAAATCCCAATAATCTGGTTCTTCGTCATTCGGAAAATCTAGACCACCAGCGATTTGCTCTGTATTACTATTGCTAACTTGATAATAAGTACGTGCGTATTGCATGGCAAAGATAGTATGTACTAATAACCAAGAACTGATAATCGTCATCACAGCAAGTGTGACGTGTAGGGTTAATAAAATCGTTGACAAACTTTTTGTATTACCAGTGAGCAAGAACCCAATCGCTAAAACACTTGCACAAGCAGAAGCGATAATTAAGGTTAAAATAGCTACACGTCCTTGATATTCAAGTTGCGCGAAACGGCGCATTTTTTGTGGAGTTGCCCTGAACATTATCCACCAAGTCAAGGCTAAGAAACAGTCAGCGCCTAAGTTCCAAGCACAGATAGTGCGCGTAGGTAAGCGTAGCCAAGACGGCAATAGTACACAGACTAATACTCCAATAGCAACAGAGATAATCAGTCGATGCCGAGAATCAGAGTTTTTTAACAATTTTTTAAGTCCAACCCAAAAATGATTATTGGTAATTGAATCCTACCAAGTCAGTTGATTTAAAAAAGTACTTGAGTTAGAGGATGTTTCAAAAGTCTGATTTCAGACTTTATCTTGGTAACTATAAGTCGCATGAGAGTTGCAGCAGATTGCACACAAGCCCTATTCCTTACGCAGTGGCGATCGCCCGTATCACGCCCGGAGGGTTTTCCTCCAGAAAACCCTCCCCCTGTGCTTTCAGCACAGGGCAATCCGGCGCAGCCGGATTGGGGCGTAGGGCGCGCCAAGGGCGATCGCCGTGGGAAACGTCGGTGCATTACAAAGGCTCAGGTATTCCTTACTCGTCGGCTGCTCGGGTGCTCCTCCTAATCCTGATTCGCTTTGAGAATTCGCCATCCACACGTTAAGCTGAATAAAAGTAGCATTTTGTTGCGCTTTGTATATTAAGATTGCGATTTGTGGTAGTTTATGATTTTTGCTCTTTAATAAAACTGGAATGCTAGATAGAATATTCGATTACCTTCAGTTCCATTTCAGCATTGAAGCACCTATAGTGCTGCTGGTGCTCGTGTTTTTAGAGGCAATACTGTCTGCTGATAACGCGATCGCTCTCGCTGCGATCGCCCAAGGACTAGAAGACAAGGAGCTCGAAGATCGGGCACTGAACATTGGTTTAGTATTTGCTTATGTCCTGCGAATCACTTTACTTCTAACAGCCACCTGGGTGCAACAGTTCTGGCAGTTTGAGTTACTAGGTGGAGCTTACCTTCTGTGGCTAGTATTTCAACATTTTACTTCCGAACAAGCCGATGACAATCAACACCATGAACCCAGGTTTAGTTCTCTGTGGCAAGCGATCCCCATCATTGCTTTTACAGATTTAGCATTTTCTCTTGATAGCGTTACGACTGCGATCGCTGTTTCTAATGAACAGTGGCTTCTGATTACAGGCACAACCATTGGTGTTGTGACTCTGCGCTTTATGGCAGGTTTATTTATTCGTTGGTTAGATGAATTTGTCCACTTGGAGGATGCAGGTTATATAACTGTGGCATTAGTGGGCTTGCGATTGCTACTTAAAGTGGTGAACGATTCTTTGGTACCGCCAGAATGGTTCATGATTACTGCGATCGCCCTCATTTTGGCTTGGGGATTTTCTAAGCGAACCCACTCAGAAGAAATAATAGAAGAACAAAAGAAACCCGAAGTGATGGAAGGGAGTAGAGAGTAGAAGGGAGATGAGGGAGTCAGAAAGTGAAGGAAAATATCCTTCGATCCTTCGCACTTTGGCTTCTCATCTCCTCTGCCTTCCTAAATTACTCGTGTAACCAAGGTGTTATGGTTGGTTGCCAAGAGACTAATTCTTCTTCTTTAAACCACAGAGAGACTTCCTGTTGTGCTGTTTCGATAGCATCGGAACCGTGGATCAGGTTGCGACCAATATTAATGCCTAAATCACCTCGAATTGTGCCTGGTTCTGCTGAAAGTGGGTTTGTTGCCCCAATGATTTTTCTGGCAGATGCGACAACGCCTTCGCCTTCCCAAACCATCGCTACCACTGGACCAGAAGTGATAAAATCAACTAACCCAGCAAAAAAAGGTCTTTCCCGGTGAACGTCGTAGTGCTGTTGAGCCAATTCCTGACTAACTTTTAATAATTTCAAACCAACAAGGGTAAAGCCTTTCTCTTCAAAGCGACGGATAATTTCACCTACCAATCCACGTTGCACGCCATCGGGCTTAATTGCTAAAAATGTACGTTCCAAAACTATCTCCTCAAATTTACAGAATTCGTCTTTTGTGAGCCAGCGCTATGCAGGACGATCTCCTGCGCCTTGGCGATTGGTGAGACAGCGCGAATGACGGCTCTCCCGACCTACTAGGCGACTGCGCTCTTCGCAGCGGAACCTGAGGTTCTCCCCGATAGCCGTAAGGCGTGGCGTTAGCCATAGGGCTCTCCCGTTAGGCGTTCACCAATAGTGTGCCACAGGCATACCAGAAGGGTCGTTTGTCTTCTTTAATTTGTCAAGAATTAATGACAAACTTTGAGTGAGTTATGACCAATATTGAGAATATCTCAGAAAGTATCTTTAAGTGCATGTGCGCGTAGAGAGGAATACGCTAAATTGTATTTTCGTGGGTCTAACATCGAGGTCAGCGAAGAAATGCATGTTGAGTCAACAGAGAAATTAGAAGGGGTGCTGAAACTGCCGTCCGATGGACAAAAAGCGGAATTGAAAAATAATAAACAAAAAAAGCTGCTACCACCAGCCACATCAGCAGATGTACCTCGCCCGTGGACAATAGAACAGAGTGAAGAACTTTACCGAATAGAAGGTTGGGGGCAGCCTTACTTTTCTATAAACGCAGCAGGTCATATCACTGTTTCTCCTAAAGGCGATCGCGGCGGTTCTTTGGACTTATATGAACTCGTCAACGCCCTCAAGCAGCGTAGCTTAGGACTGCCCCTACTGATTCGTTTCTCAGATATTTTGGAAGACAGGATTGAGCGGTTAAACGCTTGTTTTGCCAAAGCGATCGCCCGCTATAACTACCCTGGTGTTTACCGTGGCGTATTTCCTGTCAAGTGCAATCAGCAACGGCACTTAATTGAAGACTTGGTGAAGTTCGGCAAACCCCATCAATTTGGCTTAGAAGCTGGTTCTAAGCCAGAGTTGATGATAGCCCTAGCTTTGTTGGATACACCAGGAGCGCTGCTCATTTGTAACGGCTATAAAGACCGAGAATACATCGAGACAGCGATGCTGGCACAGAAACTAGGTCAAAAGCCGATTATCGTTCTAGAACAAATCGAAGAAGTTGATTTGGTAATCGAGGTCAGCCAACAATTGGGGATCGAGCCAATTGTCGGTGTGAGAGCTAAACTAAGTACCCAAGGCATGGGACGCTGGGGAACTTCTACAGGCGATCGCGCTAAATTTGGTCTTACCATCCCTGAAATTATTCGGGCAGTTGACAAGTTACGCGAAGCTAATCTATTGGGTTCCTTGCAGCTTTTACACTTCCACATTGGCTCGCAAATCTCAGCGATCAATGTGATCAAAGATGCTATCCAAGAAGCCAGCCGTATTTATGTGGAGCTAGCAGCATTGGGGGCAAAAATGAAGTATCTCGATGTTGGTGGTGGCTTGGGTGTGGATTATGACGGTTCGCAAACCAACTTCTATGCCTCGAAAAACTACAATATGCAGAACTATGCCAACGATATCGTGGCAGAGTTAAAAGATACCTGTGCGGAGCGAAAATTACCAGTACCAACACTTATAAGCGAAAGCGGACGGGCGATCGCTTCCCATCAATCGGTACTGATTTTTGACGTTCTTAGTAGCAGTGTTGTCCCGCTTGACTCACCAGAACAGCCAAAAGAGGGTGAATCCCCGGTGATTACTTACCTGTGGGAAACTTACCAATCTGTTAACGAGGAGAACTACCAAGAACTCTACCATGATGCTACCCAATTCAAAGAAGAAGCCATCAGTCGTTTCAACTTAGGAATTTTAAGTCTTACAGAACGGGCTAAAGCTGAAAGGCTTTACTGGACTTGTTGTCAAAAAATTCTTGAAATAACTAGAAAGCAGGAATACGTACCGGACGAGATGGAAGACCTAGAACAAATCATGGCTTCTATCTACTACGTCAATCTTTCTGTGTTTCAATCTGCACCTGACTGTTGGGCTATTGACCAGCTTTTTCCTATCATGCCAATTCACCGTTTGGATCAAGAACCAACACGGCGAGGAATTTTGGCAGATCTGACATGCGATAGTGATGGCAAAATCGACAGGTTTATTGATCTGCGGGATGTGAAATCAGTTTTAGAACTGCATCCACTCAAATCTGGAGAACCCTACTATCTCGGAATGTTCCTCAACGGAGCTTATCAAGAAATTATGGGCAATTTGCACAATCTCTTTGGCGATACCAACACAGTTCACATTCAACTGACTCCAAAAGGTTACCAAATTGAACACGTTGTTAAAGGTGATACCATGAGCGAAGTGGTAAGCTATGTGCAGTATGACTCTGAAGATATGGTGGAAAGCATTCGCCAACGTTGTGAGCATGCTTTAGAAGAAAATCACATCACTTTAGCGGAAGCTCAAAGGCTGTTACAAACCTATGAACAAAGTTTGCGACGCTACACTTACCTAAATAGTTAAAAGTTAAAAGTCATTAGTCATCAATGAGTGACTAATGACTAATAACTAAGTCGCGTGATTTCCCAACAATTCAGCAATAGCTTGCCGTTCCACTGGCGTATGCGATGGTGGATCTCGGCGAGCATCAGTAATGAGCCAGTCTAGCGCTGCTGCTTGGACATCTATCGTTGCTCCAGTCTTGTCTACGCAGTGACGACCAAATACCAACTTGTCCACAAGCCGTACTCCCGGTCCCAATCGCGACCACTCAAAAATCACACTGTTTTCTACCGTAGCACCACTGCATACCCAGCAGTTTGGACCTATCATCGTAGGGCCAACAATTTTGGCTCCGTCTTCAATCTTGGTCATGCCGCCGATGTAAACTGGACCTGTAATATCCACTTTGTCCCAATTGACCGCAACATTCATGCCAGTGTAAATACCAGGTGCGACTTGTTGTCCGGGGATTTGCACGTTCTTAATTTGCCCTGAAAGCACACCACGAATTGCCCGCCAGTAGTCTGGAACTTTTCCAATATCCACCCATTCAAAGTCCATTGGGATAGCGTAGAAGGGCGCACCGATTTCTACCAGTTTGGGGAAAAGCTGGCTACCAATGTCATACTCTACCCCAGAAGGGATATAATTAAAGACCTCTGGTTCAAAAATATAAATACCTGTGTTGATATTAGTGCTCAGAGCTTCCTCAACCTTAGGTTTTTCTTGGAAAGCTTTGACACGACCATCCTCGTTAGTGACGACTACACCATAGCTAGAAACTTCTTCCTTGGGCACGGATTTCATGATGATGGTCGCAAGAGATCCTTTAGATTTGTGCCACTTCACGGCTGCTGTCAAATCTAGGTCAATCAGAGCATCACCGCACAACACCACAAAGGTATCATCAAAGAATGGATAAAAGTCTTGGATCTTCCGCATTCCCCCAGCAGATCCAACAGCCTCCCCAACAAGGCTACCTTCAACAATGCGACCTTCAAAAGAGTAGGCAATTTGCACGCCAAACCGCTGACCATCACGGAAATAACTTTCAATTTCTTCTGCTAAATGGCTTACATTGACCATAATCTGGTCAAACCCGTGTTTGCGTAAAAGTTCCAGTAAAAATTCCATTACTGGCTTCTGCAAAATGGGCATCATCGGTTTGGGCGTTGTGTAAGTAATCGGACGTACACGAGTACCTTTACCAGCTGCGAGAATCATCGCCTTCATATGTCTTTATTCCTCAACCACAAGCGAGTTTACTGTTATGAAGTCATATTTCATCGTGAGTTTATTTCTGATTGAAGTCACCCCGTAAAGCACGGATCACAGATATCAAGAGACTTTGGCGCAGTCATCTGCATAACCTGCCTAATAGTGTCAAGTATAAAGCATGAATAAAATATAAAATATTAAGTATAAAGTATAAAATTTTCATACCTAGCTTTCAACATTCACACTTCATGACTTTATATCATTCTTTATCCTACTCTAACCTATCCTGCATAAAGCCCATTGAGCTTTACGAGAAGCCCTATGCCTGCGGCACGGCTACACCGTAAGTCTTGCGTAGGCTTGCGCCAACAATAGAACAGTCTGGAGGAGGAGATATGAATATACCTCCAGCACACCTGTGTCCTAAGCCGTTTCGACATGCTATGCCACAGAGTGCCTGTTCACCGGACTTACGGACATGCGCTCTGTGGTAAAACACACGCACGCTTTGTATGCCCTCTGGGGACGCTCTTCCAACGCCACAAGCTGAGGAGTTGCGCCAACAGTGAACCCAGTCACCAAGATCCACAAAACTTTGATCTAGAGAGCACTGTTTGGTCACCATCCAGAGTAGGTAACTTGTACACAAAGGTTTTCCGGACTTAGCAAAATGTCTGTTGGTGTCTAAATTTTTTCATTCATTATCTTTATCAATTTAATCGGATTTTGGAACCTACTGAAGCCAAACTCTGATAATCTTGAATATTCCTATGTTGCAAACTCTGAATTCAGCGGAGTCTCTATGGATTCATGATTAGCTGAATCAGTCAGTAACCTGATTTTAATTTCCTGATAAAACTCCTCCTGAAATAGCTCCACTTTCGATTGAGCACAAAGCAGTAATAAAGCCCAGAAAACACTAACAACTATATGACTATGTTGCGATGTGTGTGTATTATTTTGTTGTGGTTGCTTTGTTTGCGTCCACAACTCCACCAGTTGTTCAAGATTGAGCCAACTGTTCTGTAAACTCAATTGTGTTGCCACACTTTGCAATAGCTGCTCTAGTTCAAAAGCTACCTCTGTAAGATTTTCCTGGTGAGCCAACTCTAATGCTGCCCGCATACTTTGCAAACTAGGTTGCCGTTTCTGACGGACAGGTTTATCGGCTTTTTCTACCAGTTTCAATTGTTGTGCCATGATTTGCAATTGCGAAATCAGTTCTTGCAAAGTCACGCGACGCTTTGATGGTGGCATTGCTGTTGGACGACGACGCAAGTGCCGCTCTAATGGCAAGCGCTGAGCTTGATGAATGATCCCGTCTTCACTCGTAAGCAATTCATCATCAACGGCCGCTTCTTGATCTTGTGCTGCTGATTGCAATTCCACCAAAGTATTTGCTTTAAATAACACAAGTTTGGATGCCGACAAAAAAGCTTGTCCTGATTTCAACAAGTCAGTTTCATAGCCTTTGGTGGTTGCCTCCAATCCCATTAGTTCCAAATAACGATCAATCACCGAAATCACCTTGACATCCCAAGGATCTATTTCCCCAAGTTCAGCCTGATGAATCAGGAGTGTAATGTTTTCCAATAACTCGGAAGCATCCATTAATTGTTTGGATATTGGATTTACTGGTTTTGTATGAGAAATTACGATTTCTTATGAGTTGTTCTTTGTTGTGTTAGTAGTCGATAGTGGAACGACTAACGACTACTAACTATCCACTCACCAATTCTTTTATTGACTGATGACTTGTGCTTCTTTTGCTACAGAATCATTCACTGGCGGTAGAACAGGTTTCAAAGATTGAACTTCTGCTTGATATTGTTCAACCTTCCTTTCTAATTCCTTAATTTGGACATTTTTTTGTCGCACTTGTTGACCAGAAAGTACAAGTCGCAGAAGATGTGTCCACATACTATACAACCAAGCCAGAACTGCTCCTATCCCACTTGCCAAAAGCAATTCAATTGCAATTGGTGCTTGCACCTGTAGTTCTGGAACGATATTGATTGTTCCAGGTTGGGTGTTCTCGAGGGCAAATAAAGCCAAGGCTAAACAAAAGATAAAGATTATTACAAAGTTAATTTGTCTCATTGAAAATCAAAGACTAGATAATTGTTTTTGCCCAATGCTTCCCTGAAAATTGTGGCTAATACCATTTTGAATCGTGCTTCAACATAGCGCAACTTGCTATCCAAAAAAGTTTGAAAACGTTAAGGTTGAACATCTACAGTACTCCTATTTGAGTTGTCAAACAACTTTTGGGGTTACTCAGTACTTTTAGGAACTAGTACGTCTTCGTAGCTTAGGCTCAACTGAGAGTTTCCTGAACCACAAGCCACAGGCAGTAAACGCGTCTATGGCACTTCAGTCATTTGTACAAACAAATAAAAAACATTGGACAATTGACTTAGGACAACCTTCCAGAAGAATTTCACAAACTATTTAGGATTGCTAGAAAACAATATGCTATGAGAAGGAATCTAACTCGTAGAGTATAACATATGATATTTTTATACACCTACTAATGTGACAAAAATGCCTCGAACAAATCATAATATAAATCTTTACATTTCCCTCTGTATATGAAATTTTTATCAATCATTTCCAAGACTCCTACTCAGTTACACTGTTTCTTATGTTACCGCCTTTTATAGCATCGAAGGTAACTTTTATGGTACCAGCAATAGGAACTGCAACCAGTGTTCCTAATAAACCAGCAATCTCAAATCCCATGAGAATGGCCACAAAAATCCAGATGGGATTAACACCAATAAAATTACCAAGTAACTTGGGACCTAATAGATTATCTTTGATTTGCTGCATGAAAATGGCAGCTACAGCGACTTGAATTGCCAACCACCAATTTTGTAGCAATATTAAAAAAGTAACCAAACCAATACCTAAAGTCGCCCCGATGAAGGGGATGAGTTGAGATATACCTATGACTATGGCAAATAACAAGGCAAAAGGTACTTTCAGAACTAAGAAAATAGGAATGAGGCTAATTACCATAAACAATGCTAGCAAAATCTGGCTGAGGAAAAAGTAGTGGAAATTAAGTCGTAAAGATGTGGTTAAGGGGAATCGAATATGAGGTGGTAAGAAGTTGAATAAGCCAGACCATACTCGATCGCCATACACTAGCATATAAAATGCCAGCACTACCACCAATATCAGATCAACTAAACCCGATAACAGTGTTCCCGCAAATCCCACAACAACCGAAGCCAACTGTTGCAGCAAACTCTGAATGTTTGCATTTATTTGATTGCTGACTACCGTCAAATCTAGGGGAAAACGCCGCTTTTTAGCTAAAGCTTCAATATGCTCCAAGTTTGCTTGACTGGTGGCTAGCCAATCTGGAATTTTATTTAAAAGTTGTATTGTTTGGTCAATAACTATAGGTACGAGCGTGACGCCAAGAATGACCAAAAGCGTTAAAGTTAGCAGCAATACAATAATAACTGCTTGAGCACGGGTCAAGGCAATGCGTTCAAAGAACTTGACTGGGTAGTTCAGTAAAAAAGCCAGAATTGCTGCAATGCTCACAATGGTGATAGGGTGCTGGAATAAGCGAAAAATCACATACAGCAACCAGAGATTGAGAGCGATAATCGGACCGCTCAGGCCGTATATTAACAGACGTTGAACTGAGGCTGAACGGTACATCTTATGTTATTTGTGTTAAAACGCCTTGATACATTAAGTACAACTTGGTGAAAGCTGATGACTATATAGATTAGATAGATATAGGACTTACGCACGCGCTATTAAAAACAGTGGGTTGTGATTGCTTCCCAGAGGTCGCAATGACTATGGTTACGTTGTTCGTGCGTAAGTCCTGAGATATTTTGCAAATACACGCATAAAGTACTGAAATACGTACTTAATAATAGGAAAGTAAACGAAAATGGACAAAACGATCGCTGACCTTCGCAAAGACTACACCTTGCAAAGTTTGAGCGAAAAGGATGTAAACTCTAATCCTTTTATACAGTTTAGACAATGGTTTGACCAAGCATTAGCAGCCCAACTCCCTGAACCGAACGCGATGACTGTAGCCACCGCTACACTAAACGGTATGCCGTCAGCAAGAATTGTGCTGCTCAAAGGTTTTGACCAACGAGGCTTCATCTTTTATACCAACTACAACAGTCATAAAGGACAGGAGTTAGCAGAAAATCCTCAAGCTTCGTTAGTTTTCTGGTGGGCGGAACTAGAACGCCAAGTCCGTATTTCTGGGAGTGTAGAAAAAGTTTCCGAAAATGAGTCAGATGAGTATTTTTATAGCCGTCCTTTGAACAGTCGCCTAGGTGCATGGGCGTCTGAGCAAAGTCAGGTTATAAAGAGCCGAGAACTACTGGAACAACGGATGCAGGAGTTGCAAATTCAATATCAAAAGCAAGATGTTAAGCGACCACCACACTGGGGAGGTTTGCGAGTGATCCCCACAGAAATTGAATTTTGGCAAGGACGTTCTAACCGTCTGCACGATCGCTTGTTTTATACTCGTGTAGATGATGGCAGTTGGAAAATTCAGCGTTTGTCGCCGTAATGAAAAAACTCGCACTTTTGTATTTAGTCACATTCTTGAGCTTTGTTGTTTGCCTGTCCATCAACGCAGCACAGCCGCGTCCTGTACCTCCTCTATGGCAGGTTTATCAGCAGTCACTTCAAACAGCCAAGTATGTTGACCTCACTCATACTATTGCTCCTGCAATTCCTGTTTGGGCAGGGTTTGGTTCGTCGAAGTTTGAAGCGACTGTTAACCCAGAGACGGGCAAGGCATACACCTATCAAAAGGATGGCTTTGAGGCAACCCATTACGACTTATCTACTGACCAGCTTGGAACTCAGTTAGATCCACCTGCTCATTGGAACCCTGATTATCCAGCTATTGATGAGTTACCTGCAACCTTTGCTGTTCGTCCCTTAGTAGTCATTCCCATCCAAGATAAAGTCGCTGGTGATCCCAACTATCACCTCACAGTTAAAGATATTCAGGATTGGGAAACTCGTCATGGCAGGATTCCTGAAGGTTCAGTTGTGTTTGTCCGCTCTGACTGGTCTAAAGAATGGCCAAACCCTGAACTTGCTAAAAGAAAGAAGTTTCCTGGCGTCTCACTGCAAGCTCTTCAGTTCCTGCACTTGCAGCGTAAGATTCTGTTCCACGGACACGAACCCCTGGATACAGATAGTACACCGACTTTTGAAGGAGAAGCTTGGCTGTTGAAAAACGGATACACCCAAGCAGAAGGTGTCGCGAATTTAGATCAAGCGCCAGAGACCGGCGCACTGGTAGCAATTGGTTATCCCAAATTTCAAGGCGGTACAGGAGGTTACGCACGCTATATTGCTATCTGTCCGCCAGACTGGAAGTATGGCGTGTCGGTCGGTCAGATACCAGAATCTCCTCTGCAAAAAGCAAATAAACCACTGCGTTGGGATCAACAACTGAATGTACGAGTCAGATAGCAGATAACAGGACATTTAGGACGAGGAAAAGAGCAGTATTTACTTGACTTTTTTCAAAATTATGGATGTATAAAAATGTTACAAAAAGATTGTAATAATAACCACAAATATCTGATATATGTACTACAAGTACAAGAATCAGAACCTTTTCCTAACACTTAGGAAACCCAGTACCAAGCCCAGAAATTTAACAAACCCAGGAGAACTGTTATGAACCATCCCTTTGGTCTAGATGTTTCAGATTTAGAAGCAATAGAACTCAATTTTGAAGAGGAGCTCAATGACGAAGAGGCTGCTCAAGTCTTAGGTGGATCGGGTAAATTCACCACTGAAGCTGTTGGTGAAGAAGGAGGGACAGTCACCAGTCTATCTATAGGTGAAGAAGGAGGAGGAGGGATACAATGTATTTCTGCCCCCTGTCCAGGAAGTGAAGGAGGAGGCAATCCACCCACAAAGCCTCCAGTGACCAAAGCTCGGTTTTTTGAAAGTGGTGGTTCCATTTTTTGGTAGCCTCGTTAATTTGAAGTTTAAAGGCACGACTGGCTGAAAACTCAACGCAATCACTGCACGCCTAAGACAAAAGGCACTTTAGTAATTGACTGAAAAACGATTTCAGTTCAAATTTACATACCGTATAGTTTCAGCACTTTGCTCGAAAGTGCTGAAACTTATTGCTGTGAAATCTATTTGATTTTCGGACTTATTAAAACCGCAAATTTAAAATGAACATTTTAATCTTGGGCAATTCTTTAGATGCTCATGCTGCCCATCTGAAGAATGCCCTTACAGATGCTGGTGCGACGGTAAATTATTTCGATACTCAGCTATTTCCAACACAATTAAGGATGTCTTGGAGACCTGATACAAAGGTGGGATCTTTAGCTCTATCTGAAGAATATCAATTAAATTTCCAAGATATTCATAGTATATTTTGGCGTAACTTTTCCGGCATTCACGTTCCACAGTTAAAAGACTCAAATCAACAGTATGTTGCATTTAATGATTCAATGAGTACACTGCGCTCATTAATCCAGGCTTGTCCATGTCATTGGGTTAATTCTTGGCAAGCATACCAGTTTCATAAAGAAAAACCTCTACAACTTAGCAAAGCCCAAGAAATAGGAGTGACAATTCCAGCTACTTTGATTAGTAATCATCCAGGAGAAATTACAGAATTTGTTCAAACACATGAAAAAGTTATTTTTAAACCAGTTTATGGTGGTGCTCATACCCAGTTTTTGACACAAGAACATTTAGAACCAAAGAGATTGAACTTAGCTTTGAGTCTTTCTCCAGTCACACTACAAGAGTATATTCCTGGGACAAATATTCGTAGCTATGTTATTGGAGAATCAGTTTATTCTGCTGAAATTCGCAGTCATGCTGTAGATTTTCGCGAAGATTTGGATGCTGAGTTAATTCCGAAAGAGTTGCCAGAATCAATTCAACAACAATGTTTAGCAATAGCAAAGGCATTTATGTTAGAGTGGACTGCGATTGACTGGCGTTGTAAACCAAACGGTGAGTATATATTTTTAGAAGCAAACCCCAGTCCGATGTTTATACATTTTGAAAATCAGACTGGTTTTCCTATTACACAAAAATTAGTCAATATCTTGATGAATTAAAATCAAGCAGTTTGAGCAAAACTAAAGAATGTGGACATAATTAAAAGTAACTATGTCCGCCAGGAGTAGAATACAGCGTAATGAAGCACAGGACTATTCTGTGACTGTTCCTTGTGAAACAAATCGAATTCTGGGATCTGGCATAAAAGTGTATCTCAGATAAAAACCTGCCCAGACAAACAGAATAATGAATAAAGTACCAAAACCTAGGGGACTAGGAAGCCAAAAGACCACTTCTATATGGTTCAGTTCTCCAGTTTTGAGCTTCCACATCAACTGATTTCCATTTTTTTCTGGAAGAATGACATTTTCAGTATTTTCCACATTCCGTGCACCCCAAGGTGTGTTCAAGCCAAATTCTAAATCGAGAATTGAACCAGGATTAGCCAAAACATTTCCTTTGCTGGAAAGTATAGCAAGCGATCGCAAATCCAAGTCATAAATCAATCGATTTCGCACTAAAAGCAGGAAGTTATTCTGAAACAAGAGTAAATTAGAATCAATTTGCGGCAATTGCGAGTCAGTTTCATTTCTTACGGACTCAAGTGTTTGAGTGGTACTAGGATGGAAAAATTCATTAAACTTGGTTTGTAATTCCCGACCGTTACTAAAAGGAATTGAAACAATAACCTCTTGATTAGAAACCCTTCGTGTCTTGCCTTCCAATTTGCGAGCGCGACGCTCTATACTATTCAACCATTCATACACAGAATCACCACTAAAACTGGTTAGTCGCTCTTCCAACTTAATGTGCTGTACAAACTCGCCGGCATTTGCATTGTCAAAATTGACACCTACATCATATTTGACACAACCAGACAGTAACAGAGAAACCACAAGCACAATCCACAAAACAGGATTTTGAATTTTAGATTTGGAGCCTTCGCGCTTGCTAGAACGTCCTACGGCTGTAAGTACACGCACAAAATCTTTTGCTAAAGCATACAAACTCATTGTCAAAAAACCCCCCAAAGTCAATTACAAACTCAACCAAAACAAACCACCTAACGTTAAACCAATAACAATCAACGCCATCCAAATAAATCGATTATCTCTGGTATTGACCTGAGTGAGGTCAACAAATTCTCGTTCAGGAGGCATCTGCTTTTTGGAAGATTTGGTATTCTTTACACTCAGAGGAAGTTTGGTTTGATTGTCAGCCATTGCACCCAAATCGGGAATTTCGGTCATCCATTCCCTTGGTCGTTCTAATCTTGGTGCTTTGAGGATATAGTGTAGTTCCTTTGCTTGTTTACTCGTTTCTGAATGGGGATGGCGCTTGAGTTGTTCGCAAAGGGCGATCGCGTCTTCTGTGCGCCCTGCTGCTTCATAAGCTGTGGCTAGCCATATTTGTACCTCACCACCAAGGCGAGAATTAGGACTCAACTGGGTTCTTGCCTTTTCCAGTTGTTCAACAGCTTTTCGGTACTGCCCCTTTTCAAAGGCAACTTTACCACTTTGGTACGTAGCTTTGGCAATTTCTAGACTTTCTGAACTCACGTTTTGCACAAAAATCAGCACTGCTTTCATTGTGCCAATGCCTGTAATACTTTGGGAGTCCTTTTTTGGATTCGTGAATAAATAAAAAGACGGATGACTGGGGCTACCAAGTCATCCTACGCCGCTATCGAGAAACTGAATTAGTGACAGTGGCTATTGGGACACGGGCTTATCGCTATCAATCAGCCTCTGCTGTTCTAAAGGATTTAACTTAAATGTCCGCACTCTTTCTTGCAACTGTTGGGAAATATCTACTGTTGTTTGTAGAGAAGTGGAAACTTGGTGAGATGAGTTGCTAGTTATTTCAGAGACTTTAGCGATATCTTGCATCAGCAGGGAAACCTCTTGGGAGGTTTGCACTTGAGAGACTGTAGCGTTAGAAATCGACTGTACGAATTGGTCAATTTGACGACAGACTTCCAGAATATCATTCAAGCTGTGTTTGGTATTTTGAACCAGAGTCGTTCCTTCAACAACCTGTGTGGTTCCCAACTCCATAGCTTTGACAACTTCGCTGATTTCCAGTTGGATATTGGCAACAATTTCTTCAATTTCTGAAGTGGCTTCCCTACTTTGAGCTGCCAGCAAACCAACTTCTTCAGCAATAACAGCAAAACCTTGCGCTTGTTCACCAGCATGCGCCGCTTCAATACTACTGTTGATAGCTAGCAAGTTGGTTTGCTTGGCAATTTCATTAATCAATGCCACCATGCGCGAAATTTGTTGGGAAGATTCTCCAAGACGCTTGACTTTTTTCCCTGTTTCCCCCATTGTGTCCCGCAATTTGAGAATATTTTCGACTGTCAAGTCGATAGCTGTGTCTCCTGTTTTGGCGGCGTGATATGCTGTACGGGAAACTTCTGCGGCTTGTTGGGCATTTTTTGCCACAGTTTTAATCGATTGCCTCATTTGGTCAATAGCATCTAAACTCTGGCTAATTTCCTGTGCTTGTTTGAGTGCGTTAATTGCCAGTTCACCCATTGCTCCTGAGTTGTCTGCAACTGCAGCATTCACTTGAGTGGCTGCTAGCTTGACTTGAATAACAATCTCCTGCAAACTTTCCAATAAGGAGTTGAAAAAGTCAGCAACAGTGCCTATTTCCCCACCGGTGACTTCAGCACGCACTGTTAGGTCACCTTGAGATGCTTCTTCTAAACAGAATATCAATCTTAGCAATTGCATTTGCAGCGTTTCTTTCTGCTGGCGTTGCTGCATTGAACCTTGTTCTGCAATTTGGCGTCCTTGTTCAGCTTGCTCTAAAAGATTAGACCGTTCTAAAGCTAGCCCAACAATTCTGGCAAATTGCTCAAACAAATCAATTTCCGACTGTTCCCATAGACGTGATTGAGAACACTGATGGACAATTAACAAACCGAGCAAGTTGTTATCTATCAAAATCGGTGCGATTAAATTTGCTTTGACTGCAAACGCTTCTAGTTGTTTGATATAACACTCGTTGAGCTGGGCTTGGTAAATATCATTGATGGCGACAACACGACCCTGACGATACTTGTCAACATAATCTTTTAAACAAGGATCGTTAACTTCTGCACCTAAACAACAAGCCCAACCTGTGACTACTGATTCTGCAACGACGCTTCCATGCAAATTTTCGTCTATTTTGTAAATGACTGCTCGCTCTACTTTCAAGGCTTTACGGATGCTTTGAACCGCTAAATTGCATACATCTTGCGAGTTATGGGTTTTAGACAAGTCGATGGCAAGGTCTTTTTGTGTCTGTGCCATCTCAAGTAAACTGACACGTTCCAAGGTTAACCCAACTTGAAGCCCCAACTGCCGCAAGAAATTGATTTCACTGAACTCCCAATTATGAATTTCCTGACAGTGATGAGCAATCAAAAGACCTATGAGTTGATTTTCTTTGAAAATAGGGGTTACTAACTTCGCTTTGACTTGCAATTTTTCCATCAAATTGTGGTATTTGGGCGGAAAGCCAGCTTCCAAAAGATTGTTAATAACCATAACCCGACCTTCTCTGTAAGCCTCTATCATGTCCTGACTTATAGAGGCATCTTCAATGTTCTCCCCAAGAGCAACAGGAAAATTAGAAGCAACGGATTCGGCTACAACTTGTCCACCTCCTTGAGCATTAAAGTGATAAATAACAACCCGATCCGCTTTAAGTGCTTGTCTTGCTTCTGTAACTGTAACGTTGAATAATTCTTCACTACTCAAAGAGGAACGAATTGAGAGGAAGATATTTGTCAGTAACTTTAAGAAATGAGCTTCTGTAGCTTGTTTTTGTAGTAGATCTTGCACTTGGTCTGCCATTTTGTTGATGTTAGAAACCAAGATTGCAAGTTCGTCTTCGCCTTTAATCGCAATCCGAGTATCAAGATTGCCTTTACCCAATTTTTGAACTGCCATTGTCGCAACCAAAATTGGTCGCACGAGACTGTTAGCAACAATTGCTGCAAAGCCACCAACTAACAATTCTGTGATGAACGTCCCCATTTGCAATGCCAGCAATAATTGTCTCTGTGTTGCAAATGCAGTTGCTGTATCTACATCTAGAACTAATGCCCATTTTAATTGTGGCAACCCTTCTACTTTTGGCAAAGGCGCATAAGTTATTAATTCCTCGGTATTTTCCTTTTGGTTTGAAAATATGCCAGAAACTACCTGCTGTTGTGCTTGCAGTTTATCCCATCCCGGAATTTCTTCTTTAGCATCTTTACCTAAGTTATATCCTGCCTTGCTCAGAAAAATTTTTCTGGAATCATCTATCAAATAGTAATTTTCTTGACTTGTTTTCGATGTTGAGACTACCTTTTCTAAAGATTTGAAAAGCGTAGCTGTTTGGATAATATAAATTGTTTCACCCGTATCAATATCTTTGACAGGAGCAGATATGTAAAATTTAGCTTTATCTTTGTTTTGTGCTGCTGAAGGTAGACTGATTTCAGGTGTATTAGTTTTGAGTATTTTTTTAAAATAGTCTTCATTTTTTTGATTAGGAATGGATTGTCCTTGAGACTCAGCAAGTAAATTACCTTGAATGTCAAACACAGCAATGCTTTCATAGTTGTTTTGAGGATTTAAGTTACTTAGCTGTGCTTGCATCTGTTCACGACTCAAGACTTGCCTTAATTTGCGATTTTGCAAAAATGAGAGTTTAGAGAAAACTTCAATATCTCCATACCGTCTCAGGATGAAACTGTTTATGTTGTCCGCCAAGAAATTAGCTCTATCTTGTTTCGCATTGGTGATTTCCTTTGTAGTCGAATGGTTTACTATATTATAAGTAAACACCCCTACTAATATAATTGGTAAAGTACCGAAGGCAAAGGCAAAGGCAACTGCTTTTCTACGTAAGCTTGCTCGTCTTAACCAGGTAATAACACCCTTTTTGCGTGAATTGTGAAGATCATCAGCATACTGTATAACAGTACTTTGTTGCAACGAGTTTATGAATAAACTGTTTGGGAAATCTTTATTTTCGGTTGTGGAATGATTCTTACTTGTGTCAATCATTGTAACTTTCTACCAATTTTTTCCAATAATGTACTGGAACCAATCAAGGTTGATTTTTTTGGTAGATGCAATTTACTAGATACAAAATACTGAACAATAGCCGAGCAATTTCAGTCTAATATAGGAATTCAGTTTGATTTATGAAGTTACTCGTGAAGACGCTTAACGCTTAACAGGGAACTCTTAAGATCGAAAATACTGTTGGGGAATTAGGAGTCCTATAGTATTGGTTTATTTAATTAGATGTATTAACATCGATAGGAAAATCGACTATATCTCACTAGTCAATGAGTACATGAAATAGCATCATTAACTATTTCTATAGTCTTTGTTTTTGTCAGAAGTAACTAGTCGTTATCAACTACGTAAATTAGGGCGCAGAAAAGTTTTTCCATACTGCTTTGTTGACTCATAAACTGTCATTTTCAAGTCAAGTCAACAAAAAAGTGGTACATCATCCTGTCTACAAGAATTGTTAAATTCTTTTCTGTTGAGACACTCACTTTTGCTGTCAGCAAGAACATCAGAGCTAATTTTCCAAATTGTTGCTCACTACGCTTTTGGTACTCTACTGAAACGATAGTAGCCTATGGTGTATACAAGTTAGGTTAAATGATAATTCTCCTTAAACTTTCTAAAAGTGTATCAAGCTATTTTGCTTCTCCTTAATTCACCAGAAAATTAAGTAGAAGCACATTTGCTAAGAACACACTTTCTTAACGCATCTGTATAGATAGTCACCCTGAATACCAGCAGCTGTCACTTTCTTGAACTACCAACAATATGTTGTGATTTTAGCATTAAGACGTGGTAGTAACAGTATATCTAGATAATACTCAATATTGTTATAAAGTTTTGTCGAAGTTTTTTCAAAATCATCCAAAAGTCGCTATTTCAGACATTTCAAGCGGAAAAAGGGATAAAAACTCCACTTGTCAAGATATAGCTTCTTTAAAGACAAACACAAGCATGGCGATCGCTCTCATATTTTATCAAGATTTTTTAGCCATATAGACTTTCTGTCTATCTCCAGTCGAGGTCTACACGACAAAATGAAGGTAACAATCGAGCACAGGTTTTCTGTATCTGACAATGATTTTTTTACAATTCTTTTTCACAATTTATGGTACTTTTTGTCTTTATTTTTTCTCTGAAAAAATGTTTTGACGTTACTTTATATGAAAACATAGTTAAATTAGGAAGGTTTTACAACCACTTATGTAATTGTATTAACCATTACATGTTATTTCTATTAAACTTACAATTATCAAGCTGATAAATTGATATCTAGCTAATAGATGGATGATGAAAATAGCACACTGTTTCAAAAAGTTCTTTTATTATACATCATAACTAACTATGAACCAAGGGCAACAAACTGCTATTGAAGGCATCTACGAAGTGTGTATCGGCGTCAAAGAAGCAATTTCTGCTATTCAATACTGGGAACTCTTTGGCTATCGCGTTGGTCAAGTCGGTGAGTTATCACAAGCAGGAGCATATCAACTGTATGGTGTCAATTCGTCCTTACGTTCGATTCGCCTTTACCATCAATATATAGATCATGGTTTGCTTCGCCTGATGATTTGGGAAAATCCCACAAATCAGGGATTAGGGATGGGGTCAATGAAAGTGAAGGGAAATCGTTGGGCAACGACCTTAACAGACGATGTGTTGAACATTTTAAATCATGTGGAGGAGGCAAAAGCAGCCGGTTGGGAAATTAAAAATACATTCCCTCGCTGGGAAGTGATTTACAACAAAGAGAAAAAAAGCCGTCCTTTCATCGAACCAGTGATCGGAGTGCGAGAAATGCTCTTATTGCAACCTTTAATGCGACAGGTTTTCTTTGAGAGATTTGGTTATACTTTACCATATTATGGGAACATTAACATAAATTCTCCCCTGAAGACAAGCCAGTTTACTCATATGGGGATGATCATTCAGGATGACAGCAAAGAAACTCTAAAGTTTTATGACGAAGTTTTAGGTTTGCTGCGCGTGCGTGACGATGTAGAGACAAGCTACGAATCTTCTCTCGCAGGTCGAGAAATTTTCGATCTTCAAAAGGGGGAAAAGTTTTATCTTACCGCCTTTGATGATCCCCGGTCTTCTCAAACAAATATATTTGCTGCACGTTCCGGGAGACTTTATATGATTCGCTTTCCAGATTTAATCGAATTAGATTCTAGGTTTGAACTTGCACAACCGGGTTGCTTGGGAGTTTGTCTTTACACCTACCGGGTGCGAGGACTAGATATGTATTGCGATCGCATCAAAGCAAGTCCTGTGCAGAAGTATACAAATATCGTTCCCAACGAGTTTGGAGAAATGAGTTTTTCTTTTGTTGCACCAGATGGTTACTTTTGGACGTTGTTAGAAGCTTCGTAAAGTTGTTAAAAGATAGATGAAGTGTTGTAAATTTTAACTTTGGAGATATCAACAATGCCCAGTTATCAAACCAACACACAATGGCTAGCTTTGGTCATACTTGGGATTATGTCTGCACTTCTAGTGGTTATTGCAGTCACAGCATTCAGCATATACTTTTACGGTAGGGCTAACCGTGTTGTCAGAACTGATGCTGCAATAGTACTGGGAGCAGCAGTTTGGGGAAATGAACCATCTCCAGTTTTCAGAGAAAGAATTAACCACGCCATTCATCTCTACAAAAGAGGAGTTGTACGCACCATCATTTTTACTGGCGGTGTTGGTAGAAACGATGATATATCTGAAGCCGTTGTTGGCAAACGCTATGCAATGGCGCGGGGAGTTAAAGAAACTGATGTTCTTATCGAAACAGAATCTCACACCACTCACCAAAACCTTCAGAATGCTCAAAAGGTGGCTGACAAATACCATTTGTCCAAATTTCTTGTTGTCAGCGATCCCTTGCATCTTAAGCGAGCCGTGTTAATGGCACAAGACATGGGAATGGATGCTTATCCATCCCCTACGCCCACAACTCGCTACCGCAGTTTCAAAAGCCAGTTTGAGTTTTTAATGCGAGAGACATATTTTTACTTTGTCTACCTGGTGTTAAAGTACTAACTCGTATTATGTCTTTGCTTTGTTGTTCTCTACACAACAAAGCTAAACATCCTCCGCTTCTGGCACTGGAAAGGTTTCACCAGCTAAGTAGGCATCAAAGTGCTGTTGGAAATAAAGCCAAGAACTTATATCTTCTACATCAAGAAGCGATTTGGGCGCATTCTTGTACAAAGGAACGCGGGTATTGATTTCATCTTGCAGCAGTTGCGGTAACTCGCCCAAGCTATTCACTTTGCTCCCATAAGCACTATAGATCAGATGACCAAGGCGTGCACCCATCTTCATCCAAGGAAGCCACGGACCAATTCTATCCCAACTTAGCTTGAGTTCAGTTACTGAGGGAAGTTCAGAGTTTAATAAATCTGCTGTTGGTACAGTTAATTTAAACAATTCCGCTGCTTGATAAATTGTGTGTGGGCTATACTCAGCAAACTTGGGATTGTCCGCCAGAGGATTAGGGTAAGTAGGAAATATATCAAACACAAAAGTTGTGGAGTCTCCCTCCACAGGTGCTGGAAACTTACCTTTAAAATGACCCTGCACGGGACTATTTGCAACGTGTACCACTGGAACTGTTTCGTCAGTCCAAGGATTATGCCACTTATGCAAAATTTCTCCTGTTTGTGGATCAAGGTAGTAAGTCAGTTCTCTTGAGGTAAAATCCCAGGATCCTTCTTCTGTAGGAATACACCTACTCACGCTGTAACCCATTATTTGAAACAGCAGTTTTCTCTTCTCACCTGGGACAAAAGCATAAATCTTGCCCTGCCAAACGAGAAAGGTTGATTCATCGGGATTAAGGGATGAACGAGTTTTTACCCAATGTTGAGCTTCAAATTCTTTGATTTCGGCAACCATCGACAGTATCTCTGAGTTCAATTCTCTATTATCCTAAGTTGATTCCAAAGATTGACTGTCAAGACGGCGAAATAGAAACACCCATAATGGTAGAGAACTGTTAATAGCAATTAATCGTACCAAATGACCAGCCGTGACAATTTCAACATTATGATCCAATGCCAGGGCAACTAAAATCATTTCCGCCGAACCTCCTGGTGCTGTAACCAGCAAACAGGTTAGCCAGTCCCAAGAAGTTAATTCCATAGCAAGGATAGAAGCCAGTCCCCCAGCAACCAGCGTCATTCCAACAGACATTAAAGCGCAGGCTATAATCCTTTTTGTGAAAGTTGGTTTGTTACCCCAATACTCACCAATGGTAATTCCCAAAAGCATTTGCCCTACTATATTGACCAGAGGCGGTAAAATAAAGTTTACATCACCCACGAAAGGCAGCCATTCACACAAAGGATTAAACGCTATCCCAGCGACTATTGCACCAAAAAACTCACCAGCCGGAATTTTGCTTAACAGAGCAAGATATACTGCTAATCCACCAAATAACAGCGCCAATAATAGTAATCCTAATTGGGATGGTTCGAGACTGAACAAGACACCTTTGACTGGGAGTGCTTGCGGATAAATTTGCTGACCAGATGATACTCTAGCAACCAGGGGAATCAAAAAAACTACAGTTGTGACGCGAATTGCTTGCACAAGTGCCACAAGCGTAACATTTTTGCCGTAGTCTGCAGCGATCGCCGACATCGGTCCCACACCACCCGGTACTGTAGCCAGCATCGCTGTTAAAATATTTGTTTTGCTGATGCGCGAGTAAATGTAGCCAATTCCTGTACCACACAGCAACAAAAAGAACGTGATCAAAGCGAAAATAGGAAGACAAGAAGCAACATCAGCTAGATGACCGTGAGCTACAGAAAAGCCGACATTCAGTCCTACAAGTGCCATTCCTGTCTTTCTAGCAGTCCGGTTAGGTTTGAGGGTGTAGCTATATAAAACCCGATACGTCTGAAGCACCACTGCACCAGAGACAATACCACCAAATATCCAGGCAATTCCTCCAATGTGAAATCTTGCCAAAATCAAACCTATGGGTAATGCCAGAAGCATTTCCCACCCCAAGACAATTAACGGCTTTACAAGAATTTGGTTGGGCTTTAGAGCTTGCTGTTGAGTAGTAACCTGTTTAGGAGGCGCTACACTTAAAATCTGATTCATCAACTTGCTTTTTGGAAATTTTAAAATTAATTTACCAAAAAGCGCTCAAAGCCCCATCCTTCTAAAAGAAGGGGCAAAGAAAAAATTTATACTAAAACTTTGAGCAAATAATTAATCAAGTACTTAAAGTACGCCCTCAACTGTTGAGCTGCTTCCGTTGACACTTGTGCTGATTGTTCCCAAGACTTTATATATTTATTTTGAATCAACTTGAACCCATTCACATATACCTCAACTGCCGGCTGTTCATGAGTGATGATTCCTTTGTGAAGTAAACGAGGTTGAATCCCGTTTTCCAAGCAGCTTCCAAGCAGTTTCAAATATTTACTAAGGTTCTGACGAAAGACTTGTGTTTGTGCATCTTGGGAACCCAATAACTCATCCGCCACTTGTTGTGTTATTTCTTCTCGATGAGCTAAAAGCCACAATCCTGCTTCTAAAGAAGCAGCTGATTGTCCTTGTGCAAGTGGAAGTGACGCAGTGAACTCTATAAGATGTTCTGAAAATTCTTCAATTTTGTGATGTTTGACTTGATTAAGTGCTTCGCTGATACTTTCTTGTGAACGTTTCTTTTCCTCTTGCTCGCGTATCAAATCTTCCACGATCGGTTTGATGTTTTGAGTTATCAAATCAGTCTGCTCGTTCACCACGTCCAGCACTTGTTGAGGCAAATCGTACTCTAATAACTTGTCTAATCGATTTGTTGTACTGTCTTGGAGAATGTTGAACTGGCGTTGCAGTTGCTGAATGAGCGACCCCAAACGTTGTTCTGTATTAGGTAGATCTTGACATAAACGTCGTTCTAGATAATCGACTCGTTTTTGCAGAGATTTGACAGATGCTCTCTCTAACCAAGGGGTGATGATAAATATAGCTAAATCGTGCAAAATTTTAGTAGACTTCTGTATTATTCCTAATCTGTTGATATTTTGCGCCATAAGATTTCTCCAAAAGAGGTGATGTATTAATCCGTGGATTCCCTGTGTTGCTTTGCCCTATATATGGGTTATTGTCTAAAGGAGTTCAATAATTGAAGAAAAATTCAGAAGTCAAAACTCACAATTGAGTAACTTTTAGTGGGAGATTGGAATCGCCGCATTTAAGGGTGTACACAAAATCTGCCTGCATACCATTGGCTCAATAAATATTTGATTTGGTGCCAACAGAGGAGTTACAAGTGTTGTATTCGTCTGCCGGATGTAATTCGCTACAATGGAACCGCAGATGCGGCAGATTGTACGAAAGCCGTTCTATCGGCATCTACAAGGGGGGTAACATCCCAAGGGCGCACAGCCTCAGGGGTTGCCGGTAAGTCTGGGTAAGTCATTTGACCAATTTCTTACAAAGTCAGGATAAGGATAGTACCTGAACTGGTAACCACTTAGTTAGCAACACATAGCTTCTTACTCCTTTGCAATAGCTTGACATTTTTTAGATTTCACTGTTTTATCCGATTCAAGTTGTAGTCGTAGGCAAAAATATTTTTTATTTTTCCAGCTTCAGTAAATCCACTTATTGCTCCACGTAATGACTTCTCCTTGAGAATAAAATAAAGCGTAGTCTTAACTAGAAATCCTGAATGGAGTAATAGTACCATAATAGCGCTTCAAAACTCCGCCTTTTGCGTAGTTGTCTCGATACAGCCTTGTATGTAAAAGTTTAGGACGAGTGAGCATTATGAACAAACTCCTTGTTAAGCGACATTCTTTACGAGCGTGAGCAGCACGAGTATTCGAGGTATCGAAAGCCTTGTCTTTAATGAAAGCAGACGATAATGACGCGATAGTCTCATCAAGGCTTTGTGAATGAGCATCGCTACTGCTCAAAGTCGCTCACCGCCAAAAAATAAACCAAGTCGTATTGTACGTATTTGCGTTTATGCATGAGATTTCTTGAACTGGAATGACTAATGATGCTAGATAATGAAAAAGCTTTAACATGGACTTGAATTCTCTAGCTCGGTTATTAAGAACTAAGACTTATGCGAACTTACTATTGCGGCGAACTCCGAAAAGAACACATTGGAGAAACTGTTACCTTGTACGGATGGGTAGACCGTCGCCGCGATCATGGAGGTGTGATATTTATAGATTTACGCGATCGCACTGGCATTGTCCAAGTCGTCAGCGATCCCCAGCGTACCCCTAATTCCTATGAACTGGCAAATAGCCTACGAAATGAATACGTTGTTGAAATCACAGGTAGAGTGACGCAACGTCCCGAAGAATCCCTAAACCCCCGCATACCTACAGGCGAAATTGAAATCTACGCCGATACAATTAAACTTCTCAACTCAGTCCGTAAACAGTTACCATTTCAAGTTTCCACCGCAGACGCCGATCCGGTGCGGGAAGAGTTGCGGCTGAAGTATCGTTATTTAGATTTGCGGCGCGATCGCATGGCAAACAATTTGCAACTACGCCATCAAGTCGTCAAAGCTATCCGCCGTTACCTAGAAGACGTAGAAAGTTTCATCGAAGTCGAAACCCCCGTCCTCACACGTTCCACTCCCGAAGGTGCGCGAGATTATATCCTACCCAGCCGCGTCAACCTTGGTGAGTGGTTTGCTTTACCGCAATCACCGCAGCTATTCAAACAATTGCTGATGGTATCCGGCTTAGACCGATACTATCAAATTGCTCGTTGCTTCCGCGATGAAGACTTACGCGCCGACAGACAACCAGAATTTACCCAGTTGGACATGGAAATGAGCTTTATGTCCCAAGAAGAAATTATCGAACTCAATGAAAAGTTAGTTCGTCATATCTTCAAAACAGTTCAAGGCATTGAAATACAGCTTCCCTTTCCGCGTCTCACCTATGCTGAGGCGATGGAACGTTATGGTAGTGATAAACCAGATACACGTTATGGTTTAGAACTGATTAATGTCTCAGATGTTGTCAAAGACTGTGGCTTTAAAGTTTTTCGTGAAGCTGTTACCAAAGGAGGAATTGTCAAAATTCTTCCCATCCCCAACGGGAACGATTCAATTTCTAACGTCCGTATCAAACCAGGCGGTGATTTATTCAACGAAGCTACTGATGCAGGTGCTAAAGGTTTAGCTTATATCCGAGTCAGGGATGATGGAGAAATCGACACTATTGGTGCGATTAAAGACAACCTCACCACAGAGCAAAAACAGGAAATCTTACGCCGGACAGATGCAAAACCCGGTCATTTACTGCTTTTCGCGGCTGCTGACACTGCCACTGTTAATAAAACGTTAGATAGGTTGCGACAAGCGATCGCTAGAGAGTTTGGGTTAATAGATCCACAAAAAATTAACTTGCTTTGGGTTACAGACTTTCCCATGTTTGAATGGAATCCACAGGAAAATCGCCTAGAAGCACTGCATCACCCGTTTACAGCACCTCATCCCGATGATTTATGCAACTTAAAAACTGCAAGAGCACAAGCTTATGATTTGGTGTTCAATGGTTTTGAAGTAGGCGGCGGTAGTCTGCGGATTTATCAGCGGGAAATTCAGGAGCAGGTTTTTGAGGCAATTGGACTTTTGCCAGAAGAAGCATATAATAAGTTTGGCTTTTTGTTGGAAGCGTTTGAATATGGTACTCCACCTCACGGTGGGATCGCCTATGGTTTAGATCGCTTGGTGATGTTGCTAGCTAAAGAAGAATCAATTCGCGATGTCATAGCTTTTCCAAAGACGCAACAAGCACGTTGTTTGTTAACAGATGCACCTTCAGCAGTAGATGCAAAGCAATTAAAAGAGTTGCATGTTGCTTCAACATATAAGCCTAAGTCTTAGTGCGACGAAAGCAGCCAAAGATGAACTATATTTTTTGACGGTTCTCAGTTGAACAAAACACAACTATTGATATTCCTCGTCCTGTACTCTACGTTGAGGGCGGGGAATATTCGGTTTTCTTTCATCGGGTGAGCAGTTCCTACCCTGCACGAAGGTGTTCCGCATACAACGAGGGGCTTCGGGGTTGCTTCTAGGATTCGGGGGAGAGCCTGCTCTGTGGATGACTATACTCAGAGGGCACGCTACGCTAACGCTGGGTGGTTCACCAGTCGCCTAGTACAAGGACTCAGAAGTCATGAGTCAGAAGTCAGAAGAAAAATACATATATAAACTAGGTTTTATCCTGTTTCTAACTGTCTGATTATTTCTGTCGCGCTCTACTGGGTTGGGAAATCCTCCTGCATAGCGCTGAATTCACGCCTGGGCGGATTGGTCATGAATATCTCAAATGTACATCACATAGCTTTTATGGACAATACCCACCCTACTAGCGCGTCCACACCAAAATGTTGGGTTGAGGCAGCAGTTCTTGGCAGGGGGCAGGGGCGCAAGGGAGAAGGAAAACAGACAAAGTGCGCCGATTAACCTCTACCCAACAAAATAGACTAGACGTGCTACCACGCTTTGTGCTCTAATGATTTCAGGACTTAGGCGGTTTTCACAAGCGTTCGACACTTTTGAACTAGATACTAATACCAAGTTGCAATCAAACGTAGCATCTGTCATTGCGTTAGCGTAGCGTGCCCGGAGGGCATACGAAACGAAGTGGAGCGTAGACGCCCGGAGGGCGGCTTCTCGATAGCCCTCCGGGTTCGCCAGTCACCTGCGGAGGGAGACCCTCCCGCAGCGCTGGACTCACCGTAAGGCGTGGCGTCAGCCATAGGGTAGCAATCTCCCCTAACCACAAATTAATACAACAGAACGCAACTTAGTATAAACATGGCGATCGCAGAGCGCGCCCCATGTTTTAGATGTTCAATTAAATAATTGCAGAGCAATCCGTACTTTTATGGATAAATAGTTTGACCAGTTGGGGTTGAAACCATGTAGAGGGGGTGTTTTTCTAATTCCTTGACTATCTCACTCTCCCCCTGCTCTTGGGATCATTCAATATAGGATGTAAATAACACTATAATTAATGTCTGATTCAACCAGTATCTTCACTGTGTTTTTTATTTTTATATAAAGGTAATTTTTAATACATATTATGCTCAGAAATTTCAATTTTATAAAAGTATTGGTAAGCCGCGTTTGCGAGTGTTATGTATCACTTAAGTACTCAGTAATTACCCTTTCTGTGAATTTACATATTTAAAATTATCCTTATTTATACTGTTCCAATTCATATTTTTTTAAAACGAAAGTTCAAAAACTTGAAAAATCAGAAACATATTTTTGTCATATTTTTATATGGGTAAGTATAATTTCCTGCTAACATACATAGAGTTAGTAAAAAAATTAAACTTCATGACTAGGGAATATATAACAGTCATAGCGATAAATTGCCCAACAGTTCTATCAATTGTTCAAATATTAGAGCTAACTAACCTAGTTGCAAAGCAATATGTAGTACGATACAATTACTGATGACAATTACTACTGGCTGAAACTACAGAAAAATTTTGGCAACCCATTTGGTAAACTTTTTGTCAATGAAATCAGGCTTATGCTGGTCAAAATGTATACTATATCTAGAATTGGCGAGTGAATTTCAAACAAAGTTATGCTTACAATAAAATGACAACAGAGATTTGTTATACTCTACAAAGATGTTGATTACACGTTAAACATATCTGGTGATCAACTTTATTTAGCTCATGCAGTATTTAGGGCTTAGTTTATGTAGAGTATCAGAAAAATAGTAGCAATCTCTATAGATTATCTGGCATCGATTTACTGGATATATCGCTGTGCTTAAATATCTAATGACTAATGTGCGGAGTTGGACTTTGATGGTCTTTTTGATCTCAGTTCCTCCAACGTAGCCTTCCTCACAAGGCCGAATCAGAGATATAGTGTAACTAAAATCAGAAGCGTTCAACCTCATAGTCTATCCAGTTAATTCCATGTTTTAAATGATACATAAAATCTCTCGTTTATTACCTCGTTAACAGGTTAATTTCTTGGTAATTGAGTGTATTTTTCAATTTCATTAAGTGAGTCACGAATGGTCACCTATGATATAAATTTTCTATTGCCCTAATGAAAACATTCTTAGAAGGTCACTGCTGATTTCTAAACTGTTTGTAGGTAACTATTGATTTGACTTTAATGACACAGGTGATTTTAAAGTAGTAGGTGTTGGGTGAAACGGTTTTTCTAACCCTAGTTTTTCCAATGTAAGCTTCTTTTGTTATGTGGTGTATTTACCGATGCTGGAGGTCAAATTGCATAGAAGGTGTGAGCGAAATCGAAACCGTTCAAAAAGACGAGCTATCTACTGTCCAATTCATGGGTGCTATCTTGAAAGCGTCAGTCAAAAGTATTCTCTGTTTGCCGATCGTGCAGGACAACTACAGCAACGGGGATTTAGCCGACAGAATGCTTTGATTTTGATTGCAGCAAAGACTGCGGTTTCTTTAGAAGGTGAGTGGTTGGAGGCTTTTTGGTGTGATAAGTGCCAACAAACTAAATGGTATCACGTTAAAAAGCGTGTTAACAAAGCTCAAAACAAGGAAATTTGTATCTATGAGGTATCGATAGTATCTCCAGAACTTTGGCAACAAGCGATAGGGATCATTCATCCAGAGGGAAATCCTTCCGTAGGCGAGTTTACTCGCAGACATGCAAAGATGCTTAGCCATAACGGAAGTAAAGATTTCCACTTTGGAGATTGAGTGCGTCAGACAGTAACAATCATAAAATGCAATAGGAAAATCAATGTCTGCTATGGAGCCTGTACCAAACTCTGAAGAAATAGATTTTCAAAAATACTGGCTGATCTTGCAAAGACGCTGGCTGCCTGCAGTAGGAGTTTGTGGAGTTGTTGTGATCGTTGCATCCTTACTTGCATTCTCATCAAAACCCACGTACAAGGCAGAGGGAAGCCTGTTGATTAAGACAAATCGTACCTCCTCTCTCACAGGTTTGGGGGAAGCTATTGGACGGCTTGAGACTTTAACTACTGAAAGCAATCCGTCTGAGACTCAAGCAAAGATAGTGGCATCTGTTCCAGTTATTCAGGAAACCATTGCAGAACTTAATCTTAAAGATGATAAAGGCAAATACATCACAATTGAACAATTAACCAATACACTTAAAATCACCAGTCTAAAAGGAACTGAAATCCTGCAAGTTTCCTATACTGACAAAGACCCAAAACTGGCTGCCAGAGTTGTCAATAAGGTCATGCAGGCTTACATCAAAAATAACATTGAAGCGAATCGGCAAGAGGCGGTCTCAGCCCGCAAGTTTATTCAAAAACAACTACCAACAACAGAGGTATCTGTAAAAGAAGCTGAATCAGCGCTGCGCAAATTTAAAGAGAACAATCAAATCATCACCCTGCAAGAAGAAGCCACTGCTGCAGTTGAGGCGATCGCCAAGTTAGATGATCAAATTTCTCAAGCCCAGGCTCAACTAGAAGATGCCACTGCTAAATCAGAAAAATTACAGGCTCAAGCAAAAATTGATTCGCAGCAAACCGTGATCAATTCCTCATTGACTCAGGCATCTGGGATTCAGCAAGTGCTGACTCAACTCCAGGAAGCACAAAGCCAGCTTGCGGTTGAGCGTACTCGTTTGAAGCCAGAACACCCTATTATCGTCAACTTGGAAGAAAAAGTTGCTGCTCTCAACAGCGTGCTACAACAGCGCATGAAGCAGGTTACTGGTAGCAATCAGCAAATTTCTCTGAAGAATTTACAGAATGGCTCTCTGCGACAAAAGCTACTGGAAGATTATGCTGGCATAGAAACACAACGCGTTGGTTTCGTCAAACAAATAGCTACATTGTCAAACCAACGAACTCTCTACAAAGAGCGAGCAAATATCTTGCCCAAGCTAGAACAGACTCAGCGGGAACTTGAGCGGAAACTGAAAGCGGCTCAAACGACTTACGAAACACTCTTGACAAGACTGCAAGAGGTTCAAGTAGCAGAAAATCAAAATATTGGAAATGCTCGTGTCATCTCCCCTGCCTTGATACCTGATAAATCTACCGGAAGTGGAAAAATCCTGATTATAGGGGCTGGAGGAGTTTTAGGTGTCTTGTTTGGTGCCATTGCTGCCTTTGCTTTAGATACAATTGACCCATCACTTAAGACAGTTAAACAAGCCAAGGAATTGTTCAAATACACCTTACTCGGGGTCATACCTTTAACAGGTAAAAATCAGAAGAAGAGTTTTAAAAAGCCAAAGGTGGATCAACCAATTCCCAGAGTGATTGGCAGAGACATTCCGCACTTCCCTATTGGTGACGCGTACCAAATGCTACAAGCCAACTTGAAGTTTCTAAGTTCGGATAGAGAACCAAGAGTCATTGTGGTGACGAGTTCCGTTTCTGGTGAGGGTAGATCTGAGGTTGCAGCAAATTTAGCGATGGCGATGACTCAAGTGGGACATCGGGTTTTGCTGGTCGATGCCGATATGCGTCATCCAGTCCAGCATCATATTTGGAATTTGACGAATGCTGTAGGTCTAAGTCATGTCATAGTTAATCCCGATACCCTTGATCTAGCTTTACAGGAAGTCATGCCTAACCTACACGTTATTCCTGCTGGAGTTGTACCTCCAAATCCAGTAGCACTATTGGACTCTAAGTGTATGGCTGCACTTGTTAGCTCGTTTGCAGAGGAATATGATTTTGTCATATTTGATACTGCCCCTTTAGGGGGAGTCGCAGATGCTGCGGTGTTAGGCAATCTAGTTGACGGTATACTATGGGTCGTTCGTCCAGGAGTGGTTGATTTTCCGAGTGCCAATGCAGCTAGAGACTTTTTGAAACAGTCAGGACACAATGTGTTGGGTATGGTAATTAATGGTGTGAATGTGAAGGGTGAGCCTGACAGCTATTTTTACTACACGAAAGAAGCAGTTGAGTCGAGTCGTAACGTATCTCGAAATCCTATAGTTGTAAGACGAAATTGATGAAGAACCATTGGTAGATGCAATATTTTTTGAAAAGCAGTCTACCAATTGCTATTGAGGTAATGACTTAAACAATCATAAAACATATAGAAATCCGGTTTGATTTCTGAACAGTTCGTCAGGGCAGGGAACAGGGAAAAAGCAATATAGGTATACTGAGTTTTTTTCAAAAATCACATAGGAGTCCTATATCAAAATTTATGAATAGTACTAACTGATTAGTCATCGTTGTTTAGTTAGCTTTTTCCTGAAGCTTTTGGATAAAGCTGTGATAAATCTTAAGCTGCTTATAATTTTTTCGGTAGTTTTTTTTGCCAAAAACGAAAGTAAAATATTGAATCGTTAAGACAATTCATTAATTAACTAATTAAGATGAAAACATATCTTTCAAAGTTTTTATACGTCATATCGGCAAAAAAAAGAACGATTTTTGTTTTATTATTTTTGTTTTTATTAACTTCTGTATTGGATGCTTTAGGTATTGGACTAGTAGGACCGTTCATGAGTTTAGCCACAAATCCAGATTTAGTTTTTAAAAGCTCGTGGTTAAATTGGGGCTACGTCAATTCAGGTTTAAAATCTACTAGTCAATATATTGCTTTATTAGGGTTGGGAATTATTTTTGTTTTTGGGATTAAGTCATTATTATACTTCCAAGTTCAAAGATATATTTTTAATTTCAGCCTAACTCAGCAGGGATTACTTAGACTTCGCTTACTGCACGGTTATTTAACAGTTAATTATACTTATCACTTAAGTAAAAATAGTGCTTCATTAATTCAAAATATTATTCACGAAACTTTTCTTTTCTGTTACTCTGTCACGCTTCCTCTTCTAAGTTCTGCTGCAAACTCTGTTGTTGTATTTGCTTTAATAATTCTGTTACTTAAAACAGATTTTTCGGCAACAGCCAGCATTTTGCTAATGCTGATATTGGCATTTGCTTTTTATAATAGATTTAAAGACAAGATGGCTTATTGGGGTAAAGAAGGAAGTGAATCAGATACTGAAATGATTCGGATTATAAATCATAGTGTAGGAGGATTAAAAGAAACAAGAGTTATAGGTTGCGAATCGTACTTTGAGAGCCAGATGAACATACAAGCTCAGAGACACGCACTGACAGGTAGTTTATTTCAAGTTTTTCAAAATTTACCACGTATTGCAATTGAGGCACTTCTAGTTACATTTATAGTATGTTTCATTTCTATATCTTTAGTATTTAATCAAAATCCACAAAATTTAATCTCAATTTTAAGTATTTTTGCTGTAGCCTCTATTCGATTAATTCCAGCGGCTAGTCAATTTATGTCCGCAATTGGTACATTAAGAAATTCCAGTTATTCACTCAATAAATTATATTTTGATTTACAAGAGTTAGAAGTTAATAAATTACATTCTATCAAGTACATCGACGTTTTATATAAATCAAAGCCAGAAGTATTTATCGAGAAATCAAATAAGCTGAAAAAACTCAATTTTCTTAATGAGATAAGTATTAAAACTCTTAGTTACTCTTATCCAAATGTATCAAAAAATGCTTTAAGCAATCTTGATTTGACTATTAAAAAGGGTGAATCTATTGCTCTCATTGGTAAATCTGGGGCAGGTAAAACAACTTTGGTGGATGTAATTTTAGGTCTATTGGTACCTAATCATGGAGACATTACAGTTGATGGAGTATCGATATATAATGAAAACAATGACAACTTACGATCTTGGCAAAATATGATTGGCTATATTCCTCAATCTATTTTCCTAATGGACGACACGATTGAGAGGAATATTGCTTTTGGTGTTCCAGATAATCAAATTGATTCACAACAATTGCAAAAAGCAATTCAAACTGCTCAACTTGAAGAATTAATTTTGCAACTCCCTGATGGAATGAAAACTTCTGTTGGAGAGCGTGGGGTGCGGTTGTCTGGTGGTCAGCGTCAACGGATAGGAATTGCTCGAGCGCTTTACCACCAAAGAGACATTTTGATTTTAGATGAAGCTACATCAGCATTAGATAATGAAACAGAAAACCTGATTTCTGAGGCAATCCGGTCATTAAGTCGTACAAAAACGTTAATCCTTATTGCTCATAGACTTTCCACTGTCGAACATTGCGATCGCATCTATGTACTTGAACATGGAAGGGTAGTCAAGTCAGGAAGTTATCGAGAAGTGGTTTTGGGACAAACGATTTCATCTTGAATTTTTATTTAAATAATCTTTAAATTTGGAGTTTAGACTAATTTTGGCTCTCAAACCGCTAAAGCCTTATCCACCACAGGCTTTCCCAATTTATGACTGCTTTAGGATTCCGAAATCTAAAATGCTTGCTATACAAGGGTCGTAGTCTAAACTCCAATTAAATAATAAATACTGAAAATTCCATGAAATCACATTCTGACTATGTGCTTCTGATTCCATTCTGTATGAGTAAAGACTTTTACCAAATTTTATAGAAATGTTTACCTGGATTTAATGTAAGTAGTCATTTTGAGTATGCTGCGAAATAGTAATTTAGGATTAATTCTCAATAAAAACCACTTTATAGTGAGTATAAATGCTTTAAATACTGTTTATCCAAAGCCATAACTCTTAGCTAGACTTTATTTCAATCGAATAACGTAATGTAAGATTTTGAAAAAAATTATTGCTAACTTATGAGGATTTCTATTGAGATAAAAAAACTTAATTCCACCGATGATAAATAAGGGTTTAGGTATATACGTTTGCAATTGTTGAAAAATGCATAAAGATTGACTATTAGCTGTGTTTTTAAATAACACTAGTGGTATTATCAATTACCTACACTCAACTTGAATGAATCATGATCGAACAAATCATCTACCAGGATCAGTTACTCGCTGTGATTATTTCCCATAAATTTGACAAACCAGGGATTCACTTCTTCACACCCAACGAACTTTCCCAGCAATTAGCATATATGCGCCATCCAAAAGGAAAAGTTATTCAACCTCACGTCCATAATGCTGTACCTCGTGAAGTGCTTTATACTCAAGAAGTCCTCTTTATCAAAAGAGGTAAGTTGCGTGTTGACTTTTACAACGACCAACAGAAGTATCTAGAAAGCCGTATGTTAGAAGGCAGTGATGTTATTCTTCTAGTCACTGGTGGGCATGGTTTTGAGGTGCTTGAAGAAATCGAGATGATTGAGGTTAAACAAGGTCCCTATTTGGGAGAGCAGGATAAAACCCGGTTTGTGGGCATTTCTGCACAGGAAGCTAAGATACTAGAGTTGAGTCAGCTATGAAGCCAATTCCAGTCAACGAACCATTGCTAGACGGAAACGAGAAGAAATACTTGTTTGAGTGTATCGAAACTGGTTGGATTTCTTCTGAAGGATCCTTTGTTAAACAATTTGAAGAACAATTTGCTGCCAGTGTGGGATGCAAATATGCAATAGCTGTCTGCAACGGTTCTGTTGCTCTTGATGCAGCAGTAGTAGCATTAGGAATTGGCTCTGGGGATGAAGTCATTATGCCCACATTCACGATTATTTCTTGTGCGGCTGCGATTGTCCGTGCTGGTGCTGTACCAGTAATCGTAGATTGTGATCCCCACACCTGGAATATGGATGTTAACCAGATTGAGGACAAAATTACAGCCAGGACAAAAGCCATTATGGTTGTTCATATCTATGGGCTACCCGTAGATATGGATCAAGTGTTGAACTTAGCCGACAAGTATGGGCTGCATATTATAGAAGATGCGGCCGAAATGCACGGTCAAACTTATAAAGGACGCCCTTGTGGTAGCTTCGGCACTATCAGTACCTTCAGTTTTTACCCTAACAAGCACATAACCACAGGCGAGGGGGGAATGCTGCTAACTAATGATCAGAAGTTGGCAGAACGTTGCCGTTCTTTACGCAATTTGTGCTTTCAACCCCAAAAACGCTTTGTGCATGAAGAGTTGGGTTGGAATATGCGAATGACTAATCTACAAGCAGCGATTGGGGTTGCTCAGTTAGAGCGTTTGGATGAGTTTGTAGCACGTAAGCGACGGATGGGACAAATTTACACGGAGTTACTTGCAACTGTGCCTGACATACAGTTACCATTGCCGCGTACTACATATGCAACAAATATATACTGGGTGTACGGTCTAGTTCTGAAAGATAATATAGCGTTTGAGGCTCAAGAAGCGATGCAGTATCTTGCTCAGCACAAGATTGGTACTCGTCCTTTCTTTTGGTGTATGCATGAACAACCTGTGTTCATAAAGATGGGATTATTTGAGAAAGAATCTTGCCCAGTAGCAGAAAAAATCGCTCGTAGGGGTTTCTATATTCCTAGTGGACTGGCACTTACGGATGAACAAATGACACAGGTGGCATTAGCAGTTAAGGACATATTGAAATAAGGAAGATTATCAAGCAAATTCAATTTGCTAAACAGATATACTAACTATTTCAATAAAGCCAATATATGAAAACCTAAGCATATATTGCTCGATCGTTTACCGTTATACAACGGTAAACAGTATGTGACTTGAAAAAATAAAAGTAAAATATTTAACCTACAATACATGTTTAATTACACAGAATGTATAGAACAATTTAGTAGGATTGGCTATAAGTTAATTGATATTTGAGAAGATAGAGTTGACTTTTCTATCATTCTCTCTCATTAAGATAAGTCCGTTCCCTTTTATCACGAATCTCACAAAGAACTTAAGTTTTGATCATTATGAGTATTTTTAACAACTATGCCCGTTACTATGATATTCTCTACCGAGATAAAGATTATGTTGGAGAAACAAAGTTTATTCAACAGTTAATTCAAACTCATGCACCTAATGCACAGAATATTCTAGAGTTAGGCTGTGGTACAGGAAATCATGCAGTTCTCCTAGCAAAGGAAGGGTACCAAATTCATGGGGTGGATTTGAGCCAGGAGATGTTACAAAAAGCTGACAGCCGCCTGTCCCAACTCGATCCAGAATTAGCTTCTCAACTGAAATTTACCCACGGAGATATTCGTCACCTCAGGCTAAATCAGACATTTGATGTCATCATCTCTCTTTTTCATGTCATCAGCTACCAAACTACGAATGAGGATTTACTAGCAGCCTTTACTACTGTCAAGGAACATTTAAAGCCAGGTGGAATTTTTGTTTTTGATATATGGTATGGACCAGCGGTGTTGACTGAACGTCCGACAGTTAGAGTCAAACGTCTAGAAGATGAAAAAATACTAGTAACCAGAATTGCAGAGCCAGTAGTGCATGCAAATGAGAATTTAGTAGATGTCAATTACCAAGTCTTTATTAAGGACAAAAACAGCAATTTGGTTAATGAGCTTCGAGAAACTCACCGAATGCGTTATCTGTTTAAGCCAGAAATAGAATTGGTGTCGCAGAAATTTCAGATGACAATACTCGAATATCAGGAGTGGATGACCAATCGAGAACCAGGGTTTGACAGTTGGGGCGTTTACTTTGTAATTCGTGGATGAGAGGAACCTAAACCATGAATAGATCATGCTGCATATTTTTTTACGAAGGATATAAGTAGGTCGGCGTAAATAATTCTTCTTGGAATAAAGCAGGGAGGAGGGAGCAGGGAGAGAAAGAGTTTGAGCCTTATTTACTTTTCTTCACACAGTTTGGTTTTATTACACCGACTTACTTATAAGCATTGCTCCAACCATCATTAGCTTAGTACACGTCACCGCAAAAAGGGGTCGAAAATAAAAATTGTGATCAGCCCAAGGCTTAAGGGCTTCGCCCTATCGCACTAGACACTGCTCATTCCAAAACTGAATTCCATACCTCATTTATGGTGATCTGTACTTAGTCAACTCTCTTAGTGAGCAAGGATACCGTGTATTCATTAAAAAAATCCGCTACTGAAAGTTTAATGCCGGCTAGGTGCAACACGATGAAAGATCACAAACCGCTGGTTTCTGTCATCATGAACTTTTTAAATGCCGAAAAGTTCATTGAGGAAGCAATAGAGAGCGTACTTGCCCAGACGTATAACAAATGGGAACTCTTGCTCATAGACGATGGTTCAACTGACAGTAGCACTTTCATTGCCTTGCGGTATGCACAAAAAAATCCGGATCAGGTGATTTATCTAGAGCATGAGGCTCACCAAAATCTTGGCAAGAGCACCTCGCGCAATCTGGGTATCCGTAAAGCAAAAGGTGACTATATTGCTTTTCTAGACGCAGATGACATTTGGTTACCACAAAAACTGGAGCGGCAGATCGCAATCTTGGTAGCACAACCTGAGGTTGGTATGGTTTGTGGATCGACTCTAATGTGGTTTAGCTGGACGGGCAAACCTGATGATCTTCAACGCGATTACAAACGAGAGCTTGGTGTCCCGCTTAATACTTTAATCCAACCGCCAAAATTGTTAACTCTGTTGCTACAACGCAAAGCTTCCACGCCTACTACCTGTGGTGTCTTATTGCGACGTGAGGTCGTAGAAGATGTCGGTGGCTTTGACGAGTCAATTCAATTCATATACGAAGATCAAGTTTTTTTTATAAAAGTATATCTCAAAGCACCTGTTTTCGTTGAAAGTGGATGTTGGGATAGGTATCGGCAACACCCAGATAGCTGCTGTCATGTTGCTCAAAAGGCAGGGCAATACGATCCCTATGGACTCAATCCTGCCGAACTGACTTTCTTAAAATGGGTAGAAAAGTATTTGTCCGAACAAGAACTTGAAGATGCGCAAATCTGGCAAGCGCTTAAAGAAGCACTTCGTCCATATCAGCATCCAATCTTGTATCAAGTAATAAAACGTACTCAAAAATTTAAATCATTTATGAAAAATCAACTAAAGACAATAACCAAAAAAACACTGCCTGTCTTTTTACAGCGTTTGCTGGTGCGATCGCTCGGGAAAACATACTATCCTCCTGTAGGGCATGTCCAATTTGGTGATCTGCGACGACCGAAACCAATCAGTTGCCACTTTGGCTATGATCGGGGACTACCAATCGACCGTTACTATATTGAAAAATTTCTTGCCTGTCAATCTGATGATATTCATGGACGGGTTATGGAAATAGGGGATAACTTCTACACTCGGCAATTTGGAGGCGACAGTGTTACAAAAAGCGATGTCCTTCACGTCAAACAAGGAAACCCAGATGCAACAATCGTTGGGGATCTCAGTAAGAGTGACAATATTCCATCAGATAGCTTTGACTGTCTTATCCTGACGCAAACACTTCAATATCTTTACGATCTGCGCAGTGGCTTACAGACCATATACCGCATCCTCAAGCCTGGCGGAGTTGCATTAGTCACTGTTCCAGGCATTACTGTACTCAACGACAAAGAATGGAATTATTGCTGGTGTTGGGGGTTCACAACTGTATCAGCACAAGTACTGTTTGAAGAAGTTTTCCCTAAGGAAAATGTAAATGTCGAGACTCATGGAAATGTGCTAACAGCAACTTCCTTTTTACAGGGCTTGGCAACAGAAGAATTGAAAAAGAAAGAGATGGATAACTGTGATCCTGCTTATCCGGTTTTAATCACTGTCAGGGCGGTTAAACCAGAGGTCAACTCATGAAAGTCCCTGGAATTGGCCAATTGAGGCATAAAGTTAAACGAGTGAGGAATCTATTAGCACCAGGGGGACTTATCTTACTTTATCACCGTGTTGCTCAGTTGCCATCAGATCCCTTTAAGCTGTGCGTAACACCTGACCATTTTGCGGAACAGCTTGCTGTTTTACGAAAATATACTCACCCTATGTCCTTACAGCAAATGGTGCAGTCTATTCAAGAAGGGAAGCAGCCTCATCGCTGGGTGGTCGTCACTTTTGACGATGGTTATGCGGATAATCTCTATGCAGCTAAACCCTTATTAGAGCAACACGACGTGCCTGCAACGGTATTTGTTGGTACTGGAAACATTGGAAATAAACGCGAGTTCTGGTCTGATGAACTAGAACGACTTCTATTACAACCAGGGACATTACCTGAAACTCTTTGCCTGAGTATTAACGGTAGCACTTACACATGGGATCTTGGAGAAGCAGCTACTTACAGCGAAGAAGCTTACCAGCGTCATTGCAGTTGGAATTGGTATCTTCCAGAGGAAGCTGACCCCAGTCCACGCCAGCGTCTCTATCGTTCTGTCTATCAATGGTTGCACTCTTTGTCAATAGAAGAACGCCAACAAGTATTAGATCAGCTACTAACTTGGTCTAAGGCAGATACCACATGCCGTCCAACACACCGTTTTCTTTCAGCTTCGGAAGTACATGCTCTTGCACAAGGAAACCTGATTGAGATTGGTTCTCATACTGTCAACCATCCTTTTCTCTCTACCCTGCCAGTGGCTAAACAGCAGTACGAACTACAGCAGAGTAAAACTTGCTTAGAAGAGATTACAGAACATACAGTAAAGAGCTTTGCTTATCCACATGGTGATTACACCACAGAAACAGTCGCTCTTGCTCGAAAGGAGGGATTTGCTTGTGCCTGCTCGATCATTCCTAAGAAAGTTTGGCGAAATGCTGACTATTTTCAGTTACCTCGTGTTCCAATATACGATTGGGATGGTGAGGAATTTGCTAGGCAATTGTCAAATTGGTTCTAAAACTAAAGATTAACCAGTATCTTATTTTATAGTTTTCTAACCTTGGCTTTGGTACTCGTTGACATTCTGCGTTGAATCATTAGCTATTAATTGGTCATAAAAATTCCCAATGAGTGAACAAGATCTATATCAGTGTCTAATTACACCAATTCCAGAGGGCACTCCACGACCTTTATGGTCCGTCATGATTCCCACCTATAACTGTGCTGATTATTTGCGGAAGACATTAGCAAGTGTGTTAGCCCAAGATCCAGGACCAGAAATCATGCAGATTGAAGTAGTTGATGACTACTCCATGAAGGATGATCCCAAAGCTGTGATTGAGGAACTAGGTCGTGATCGTGTTGGGTTCTATCGACAACAAGAAAATGTTGGACATGTTAAGAATTTTAATACTTGCATCCAACGAGCACAGGGAAAACTGATTCATCTACTGCACGGAGATGATTGCATAGGCTATGGTTTCTACCAAAAGATGCAAAGTACTTTTGATGCACATCCAGAACTAGGTGCAGCTTTCTGTCGCCATATTCTCATGGATGAGCATGGTCATTGGCAATCTATTTCTGAGCTTCTACAACCTGAAAGCGGCATTATCGACAATTGGTTAGAACGAATTGTTATGAAACAATATATCCAAACACCATCTATTGTCGTGCGACGTGACGTGTATGAAAAACTTGGAGGATTTGACCATCGCTTTGCTTATTACTATGAAGACTGGGAAATGTGGGTAAGAATAGCTACGCAATACCGAGTATGGTATGAGGTTGAGCCGTTAGCAATGTATCGACAACGCTCAGCATCCAACAGTGGACATACCGTGCGCACTGGTGAAAATATGCAAGAGGTACGAAAAGGTTTAGATATTGTTCAATCTTATCTACCTGCTTACATGCCCAAAACGACTGTTAGCAAACTTTTAAATGCAAATAGGAAGTATTCTGCACAATCTGCCCTGAAAATTGCATCCCAAATGCTTGTGATAGGTGATATATCTACGGCTATTGTACAAATTCGAGAAGCATTAAAATGTAATTTGTCATTAGAAGTCATTGGATGGCTAGTTTATCTTGTTTCCAAAGGATTGATACGTCGAGTGTTGCAAACAGCAAAGTAATTATATGTGGAATTGAGGAAAGAACTTAGCAATGAATTCAATAACACCACTTAAGACACCTGTTACTTTTTTAATTTTTAACCGTCCCGATCTGACAGAGATTGTATTTAAAGCGATCGCTCAAGCTAAACCCCAAAAGCTATTTGTTATAGCTGATGGACCGCGCTTTCCAGAAGAAGTGGAAAAGTGTGAGAAAACGAGAGCAATTATTGAGAAAGTAGATTGGGATTGTGAGGTTATCACTAACTATTCTGAGAAGAATTTAGGCTGCGGTCGGCGCGAAGCAAGTGGATTCGATTGGGTTTTTTCTCAAGTTGAAGAAGCAATTTTTTTAGAGGATGATACACTCCCAGCTCCTTCTTTCTTTAATTTTTGCCAGATTATGCTAGACCGTTATCGTTATGATGAACGAGTTATGCATATCAACGGCGATAACTCTGTTAATCAGGATAGAACTAGTGATAGTTATTACTTTTCCAAATATATGCATGGTTGGGGTTGGGCTTCTTGGCGAAGAGCCTGGCAGCACTATGACTACTATATGAAGACTTGGCCTGAGTTTAAGAAAGCAGCTTTACTAAAATATATATGTGAAAATCAAAACGAGCAAAAGTACTGGACAGGTTTATTTGACCAAATGCATGAAGATCCACAAATATTGGATACCTGGGATGTTCAGTGGATGTATACAGTTTGGTCTCAAGGCGGTTTAGTTATTGCACCAAATAAAAATCTTATTTCAAATCTAGGTTTTAACCGCCCAGATGCCGTTCATACATTTGGTAATGATCCAAGATCAAGATTAACAACAACAGACATTTGGGAGGTCAGTCATCCTTCGTTTGTTGTGGAAGATCGAGAGGCTGATCAACACACCTTTAAGCATATTTTTCAAGTTCAAGTTGATCCATTGATGAAAATTTATCGTCGTTTTTCTTTAATTAAGAAAAAGTCTAGCTTTATCTCTAAACTACCTAAATTTTCCGTTTGCGACTAAGGGTAATAAAATTCTTTACAAAATCAGTCTTTCTCTGCAGTAGTCTTTCTCTGCAGTAAAAGATGCACAATTGTTCAACAGTTCCTTTTTAAATCCTTGCATAAATAGAGTTGGAACGACGAAAGAGAAAGCATAATGAAAAAGAGAAAATGGTGACTAATTCCACAAAAAAAACTATTTCTGTTGTTTGTGCTGCCGATGATAGATATGCCATGTCTTTGAATGAAAAATAGAAAGTGGTACTTACTTCAGCAAAAGGATCTATATGCAAACTCCAGTAGCATTTATCATCTTCAAAAGACCTCATACAACTGAAAAAGTATTTGAAGCAATTCGCCAAGCTAAACCACCAAAACTTTTTGTCATCGCAGATGGAGCCCGTGCTGAACGTCCTGGTGAGGCAGAAAAGTGCGAAGCTACTCGTGCAATTATAGAGCGAGTTGATTGGAATTGCGAAGTTATCAAAAACTACTCTGATACCAACTTGGGCTGTGCCAAACGTGTATCCAGTGGTATTGATTGGGTTTTTAGCAATGTTGAAGAGGCAATTATTTTAGAGGACGATTGCGTACCTCATCCTACATTTTTCCCATTTTGTGAAGAATTACTTGAGAAATATAGATATGATTCCCGAGTTGCCTCCATTTCTGGGTCAAATTATCAGTTTGGGCATAGACGAACAAATTATAGTTACTACTTTTCTATCTACAACCACTGCTGGGGTTGGGCAAGCTGGAGACGTGCTTGGCAGCACTTTGATATTTATATGAAGCTTTGGCCACAGATTCAAGCGGAAGGTTATCTGAACGATATTTTAAGAGACTATAAGGCAGTCAAATATTGGAGTAATCTTTTTCAGTCTGTTTTTGAAAATCCTTCAGATAGAATTTGGGATTATCAATGGACATTTGCTTGTTGGATACAGAGTAGTCTAAGTATTATTCCCAATACAAATTTAATTTCTAACATTGGCTTTGGTCTAGAATCGACTCATTTCACTTCTAAAAAAGTAAGCCCTTATATCAATATGCCTATAGAGGCAATGCAATTTCCTCTCAAGGATCCACCCTTCATGGTTAGCAATGTAAACGCAGATAATTTCACACAAAAAACGTTGTTTAAGCAAACTGTACTCCAAGTTATTAAACAGAGGATAAAAAAAATAATAAAAGCCAACTAACGTCTGGGATAAAAGTGTAAACAGTATTTTTGAAGTATAGATGTTTGCTTTAGATGCATAAAATTAATCTACTAATCATCAAATATTTATGTATATAAATATTTGGAAATAAGCTGGATTAATCTGAACTTCCCCTCAAGCAAAAAGAGCTAACTGTTAACCAGAGCGATTTTCAACGTTTTTCGATTCGCCCTTACGCTCTTACAAATTGTCAAAGGGTCTAGATGAGCGAATTTGAGGCGTTGACCCGCCAATTCTTGGTTTACCACAGATGTGCCAATAGTTCTATCGTTTACATGGGTACACAAATCTATGCGTCAAGATCTAGGTTTATTGCTTAGCAAGGGTTTAAGGCTTGTTTAGTACATTGGCACCAAGTAAGTTCAGATTAATATTGACTTCAATTGAAAAATATGTGATTTTCTTATGATGAAAAATGAAAATTAAAATTTTTTACATACCTACATTTTTAGTAGTGACTGACCTTATCTTATCGCTTCCTCAACTTAACTTAGGTGTAATTGGAGCAACCAGACTGGTTTTTCTTCCACTTTTAGTCCTTGTTTTGATTGAGCAATTAAGGAAAGTTGATGAAAAGAGAATAAAATTTGCAATTAGTATGAGCTGGCCATTGCTGCTACTTCCGATACTTTTTTTGTTCCAAATCGTAGCAATTCCTCCAGCCGCTGTGCCAATTCATCTTTCTGGTTGTACAAAGTATATTTTCTGGTCTCTGCTGTATCTATCTACAGTACTGAGTTTAAATAGTCAAACAATCCATTTAATTAGGAAGATTTTGTTCTTTACATTACTATTAGTCTTTCTCGCAACTATTGTTCAGTATCCAATAGTCATTCAGCGTTCATCTCAGAGTTTATCTAATATCATTGCCTCCTATGGTACTCAGGAAAAGGATATTTTCGGTCTATTTGCCTCTGCTAACGAAGATGCTAATAGCTTAATGACTTTATTTCCGCTTGCCTTATTTTATATCAGACAAAAATCAGGTCTTAAAAGACTGGTATTAAAGGTTATTTTATTACTCTATATTCCTCCGCTCTTGTTTCTCAATGGAACAAGAACAGCGCTGTTTATAACATTTCCAATTATTTTGTTTTTATTTCATTTTACTTTCTCTATTAAGAATTTTACGAGACTTGTTCCATTCCTTGTTATCTTTATTTTGATATACAATGTGTATGTTGTTAGCTTTGCTGAATCCTCTTTTTCTAAGGAGTCTGAAGGTGAAGGAACTTGGGGATTTCGTGTAGAAAGAGTATGGACTCCTACTAGTAATTATACATCTGAAAATTCACCTATTTTCGGTTTTGGTTCCCGTGGTTGGGAATATGTTTGTCGTATCAATGGAATTGTCAGAGGTGCTGGCGAAGATAATCCATTTGAAGTTATTCCCGCACATAATGTATATGTTTGGACTTATGTGTCGTGGGGAATAGTTGGATTTTCGATATATTTAGGATTTCTTCTTACTCTCTTGAAAGAATCTTTTCAGTTATCAATATTTCCACAGCAGGAGGTTTCACTGTTTGGCAAAACATTATTTTGTTGTATTGTTGCATATTGTATTTGGGCATTTATCTCTAATGCCTACATTGAAGCAGGATGGGATATTCTGTTTGTGATTGGAATTCTAATTGCCTCAGTGAAAATGACAGCTTTACTCACTCGATACAGAATTAATCTACCTAGTAACCAAAAAGATATTCAGGAACAATCATGTTAGAAGATTTTCCATTTTATTCCGAAAACTCATAAATAATTTAATGCAAAATTAAGATTTTTTAAGTATGTCTTGAAAGATAGAAAATAAGAATAATTTAGAGCAAAGAGGAAATTAATCTATGAAAGTTTTACAGATGAGTACTTACGATAACGGAGGAGCAGGTCGGGCTGTATACCGACTTCATCAAGGTTTACACAGTATAGGCATCAATTCCCAACTTTTAGTACAAGCCAAAAATAGTGATGATAAAACAGTTATTGCTCAACACACTAAGTTAGAAAAGGGAATTGCCAAGCTTAGACCATCTTTAAGTAGACTGCTACTAAATTTTTATCCCCAGCGAGAACTGACTGACTATTATTTATCTTGGCTTCCAGATAGAGTCCGTCCTCAAGTTAAACAACTCAATCCTGATATCGTGAATCTGCACTGGATTTGTAATGGTTATTTAGAGGTTGAAACCATTGCAAAGTTAAATAAGCCTATAGTCTGGACTCTTCATGATATGTGGGCATTTACGGGGGGCTGTCATTATAGCCAGAACTGCGATCGCTACATAAATTCTTGTGGCGCTTGTCCCCAACTTAATAGTCAAAAAGAAAAAGATTTATCTCGCTGGCAATGGCAACGTAAAGCCAAAGCTTGGCAAGAAGCTGATATCACACTCGTCTCTCCTAGCTCATGGCTTGCTAAATGTGCTCAAGCCAGTTCTATTTTCCGAAATACGCGAGTAGAAGTCATTCCTAATGGTCTTGATACTAAAAAATACAAGCCAGTCAATAAACATATAGCAAGAGAGTTACTCAATCTACCTCAAGATAAGCAACTTATTGTTTTCGGAGCAGTTAATGCAACACAACATAAGAGAAAAGGATTTAGTTTATTACAGGCAGCACTGCAAGATTTAAGTAAATCTGTCTGGCAGGATAAATTAGAACTAGTTATATTTGGCTCTTCACAATCTGAAAATCAGATTGACTTAGGCTTTCGCACTCATTACACAGGTAAATTAGGAGATGATGTTTCATTATCTTTAGTTTATTCGGCAGCAGATGTTTTCATTGCACCTTCAATTGAGGATAACTTGCCTAACACTGTGATGGAAGCTATTGCTTGTGGTACTCCTTGCATTGCTTTTCATATTGGTGGTATGCCTGATATGATTGAGCACCAGAAAAATGGTTATTTAGCTCAACCCTACAAGATAGAAGATTTGGGTTATGGAATTGCTTGGGTCTTAGAAAACACAGAGCGATATCAAAAACTTTGTCATCATGCTCGTGAGAAAGCAGAACAAGAATTTACTATACAAATCCAAGCCCAACGGTATCTATCTTTGTACACTGAGATTTTAAGTAGAGCAAGCCGAAAAAAATATATCTCTTGAAAAAAATCAAAAATAATGTGTCTGTGGTTTCTCATTTCAATCTCGTCATTTCTATCAACTTTCCATTAAGCTAATTTATCATGACTCATCAAATGTATCCTAAAATATCCATCATTACCCCCTCTTACAATCAAGGTAATTATATAGACTTCGCTATCCAAAGCGTAATAGAACAAAAATATCCCAACTTTGAACATATCATTCTAGATAATTGTTCAACAGATAAAACTATTGAATATCTCAAAAAATACGACCATCTAATTTGGAAATCTGAGCGTGATAGGGGTCAAAGTGACGCTCTTAACAAAGGCTTTAGTATGGCGACAGGGGACATAGTAGGTTGGCTCAATGCAGACGACAAATATCTTCCTGGATGCTTTCAAAAGATAGCAAACTGCTTCGCAGAAGCTCCTGAAAGTGATATTGCTTATGGAGACTATCGTTGGATAAATGAAAAGGGAGATGTTTTTCAATCCCGAAGAGAAATCGATTTTGACCATTTCATACTGAAATATCTTCATGTTTTATATATACCCAGTACTTCTACATTCTTTAAACGAAGGATATTTGATGAAGGAAACTTTTTAGATGATTCTTTTCAGTATGCTATGGATTACGAATTCTTTCTGAGATTAGCTCTGAAAAGATACAAATTTATTCACGTTCATTCTTATCTAGCAGATTTTAGATGGCATACAGAAAATAAATCTGTAGTTTCATTGAAGAAACAAATTAATGAACAAGAAATTGCTTTACTACGTCATGATGAATTATTGCAAAAAATACCATCATCTGCGCGACCGTCTTTACGACAAATGTTGAAATTAATGGCACGTGGCAAGCGTTACCTTCTCAAAGGAATGAAAGGTTATTACTTTAATCAATGGCAACACCAAGCTGTTGATTAAAATACAGGAGTCAGACAATTGTGCGCATCTTAATTTTACATAATCGCTATCAAATTGGTGGTGGCGAAGATGTCACCATGCAAACAGAAAAAGCCCTTCTAGAGGCAAATGGTCACACTATAGCTTTACTGGAAGTCAATAATGACAATATTACGAGTTCTTTAGAAAAACTTAAGGCAGCTGTCAGTGCCATTTATTCCCTCTCATCAAAACAGTTAGTACTTGCAGAAATTGCCAGGTTTCAACCTGACGTTGTGCATATACATAACTTTTTCCCACTGCTTTCGCCTTCCGTTCACTATGCCTGTCAGGAGGTAGGTATACCAGTCGTACAAACGCTGCATAACTATCGTTTATTTTGTCTCAATTCCTATTTCTTTCGAGAGGGCAAGGTGTGTGAAGACTGTCTTGGAAAATCTTTTCCTTGGCCTGGTATTTTTCACGGTTGTTATCGGGATAGTAAAACAGGGGCAAGTGTCGTTGCAACGATGCAATTTGTACATCGATTTCTAGAAACCTGGGAAAACAATGTAGACCAATACATCACCATTACAGAGTTTGCTCGCAAAAAATTTATTCAAGCAAACTTGCCTCCATCAAAGCTTACTGTCAAACCAAATTTTATCTATCCTGACCCTGGTGAAGGTAATGGAAAAGGTAAATATGCGCTGTTTGTGGGTCGCCTGTCGCCTGAAAAAGGAATAAAAACACTTATAAAAGCTTGGGAAAAACTTGGCAGACAAATTCCTTTGAAGATTGTGGGAGATGGTCCGTTAGCCGATCAAGTAAAACAAGCAGCTAATAAATTTTCCCAAGTGGAATACCTTGGACGTAGATCGGTACAAGAAGTGCATTCTTTGATGGGTGAAGCCATGTTTTTAGTCTTTCCGTCAGAATGGTATGAAACCTTTGGTCTTGTAGCTATTGAGGCTTTTGCTAAAGGTACTCCTGTGCTCGCGGCAAATATCGGTGCAATAGCAGAGATTGTAGATCCTGGTAGAACTGGGTTTTACTTCCGTCCTGGTGATGCGGATGATTTAATAGCCAAGGTGGAGTGGATTTTAGCGAATCCAGGAAAGCTCACTCATATGCGGCGAGAAGCTAGATCTGAGTTTGAAGCAAAGTACACGGCACAAAAAAATTACCAGATGTTGATGGATATTTATAACCGAGTTGTCAACTGTAAGAGGTGAGTTAATGATGACCTAGCAAACGTGATCAAACTTATCTTGAAATTAAATATGCGTGTTGCAATTATAGCGGGTTCAGGCAGATTCATCTGTTCTGAACCCGTAACTTTTTTAGCAACTCCAGTATGCGTAATGTACGTCCTGACACGGAGATACTAATACTACATGAAACTCACAAATCGTCAACGGAATCTTCTTAAGCACCGCTATATAGTGGGCATGCGAGTAGACATTACCAGTTACCAAGACGCTACACAGAGGATTTTGGACTGGGCCCAAGCGAGAAAAAGTTGCTACATCTGTGTCGCTAACGTGCACATGACTATGGAAGTTTACGACAATCCTGCATTTGCTAGTGTAGTTAATACTGCTGCCCTAGTAACACCCGATGGTATGCCCTTAGTTTGGGCTTTGACTGCGCTTGGTGTCAAAAATGCCTCCCGAGTTTACGGTCCTACCCTGACGCTGTACGTATGCGAAGCTGCAGCAAAAGCTGGTATACCAATTGGGCTTTATGGTGGAACATCAGAAAGCTTAAGTGCATTTGTAAAATTTTTGCATCAGCGTTTTCCAGACCTTCAGATTGCCTGTAAAATTTCCCCACCTTTTCGCCCGTTAACACCCCAAGAAGATGATGCTTACACCCAGCAAATTGTAGAGTCAGGCGCACGAATTTTATTTGTGGGCATCGGTTGTCCTAGACAAGAATTGTGGATGGCAGCCCACAAAAACCGGATTCCTGCCGTTACACTCGGTGTCGGTGCCGCCTTCGATTTTCATTCAGGCCGTGTTAAGCAAGCCCCTAGCTGGATGCAGAAAAGGGGTATGGAGTGGCTCTTTAGGCTGATCATGGAACCAAAACGTTTATGGAAACGTTACTTTAAGCACAATCCACGGTTTTTGCTGTTTTTTGTGATCCAATGGCTAGCAAGCAAGTTCGGCTGGAGACTGTTTGAAACAAATTCCCTAGATTAACTTTTCATGATAGTCATTATGCAGCCTCATTGCAAAACGACGAGATGATAGCACACTTATTAGAAACACACAAAAGCAATGAAACTAGCTTATGTAACCAGGCATGATGCTACCAACATTAAAGCGTGGTCGGGTACTGTTTACCACATGCTGCAGACGCTGCGCCAACAAGACACTAAGGTTGATTACATCTCTTCTTTAAAACAGAAAAATGTTTTATTATTTAAAGGAAAGCAACTTGCATACCGTGCCTTCCCTAAAAAGAGATACTTACGAGATAGAGAACCGTTCATTTTGAAGCATTATGCAAAGCAGGTTGCTAGCAAGTTATCTCACCTGAATTGTGACATTGTATTCAGCGAAGGAACTATTCCCATCTCCTATCTTGATTGCAATCAACCAATTGCCTTTTGGACCGATGCCACTTTCGCAGGCATGGTTGATTTTTATCCGCAATTCAGTAATTTGTGCCAAGAAACTATTCAAAGTGGTCATGCAGCAGAAAGATCTGCTCTCGAACGATGTCAATTAGCAATCTATTCATCAGAATGGGCTGCTAAAACAGCGATTGATAACTATCAAATTGATCCAGCAAAGGTAAAAATTGTCCCCTTCGGTGCTAACATAGAATCCGAGCAAACTCTTGATGATATTAAAGCACTTATAGATTCAAGACCCTCAAATCAATGTAATCTTGTCTTCTTAGGTGTTGATTGGTATAGAAAGGGTGGTAATGTTGCTCTTGAAGTGGCCAAAGAATTAAATCAGTCAGGTTTAAGTACAGAGTTGTCAGTTGTAGGCTGTCTACCTATTGTTGATCAACAGCTACCCAGTTATGTAAAGGTATTTGATTTTATTAGCAAATCTACTGTGGAGGGTAGAAAGCAGCTTGATTCACTCTTATCTACTGCACATTTCCTCATTGTGCCTTCTAAAGCAGAGTGCTTTGGAGTAGTGTTTTGTGAAGCAAACTCCTTTGGTGTTCCTTGTCTTGCAACGAATGTTGGTGGAATTGGAACAATTATCAAAGATAATGTGAACGGTAAAACCTTTTCCAAAGAAGCCAGCATTAAAGAATATTGTGACTACATTTCTGATTTATTTATTGAGTACTCAAGGTACAAACAACTAGCATTATCCTCATTTCATGAATATCAGTCTCGTCTTAACTGGTCAGTGGCTGGTAAAACTGTGAAAACGTTGTTAGCAGAGTTAATGTACTAACAATTAATCAAAATGCGATTTTTGATCAAACGGCGTGAACTTCTACTAGGATTAGGAACTTTAGCAAGCACGGTTCCTTTTGCTTGTGCCAATAGATTCAAGAACTACAATCAAGTTAAAGCTCTATATAACCCAAAGAGACGTTTTTCTGTGGTCGGTAATACCTCTTTACGCAAACGGGCTGCTCTTAAAGGATTAATCTATGGAGCATTTCCGTCTTTCGGTTACGAAAATTTATCCAAGAATAAGCAATTACAGTCTGCTTTCATTCGGGAGTGTGGTCTTCTAGTAGGGGGGTTTTATTGGGGTGTAACTCGCCCTAGTATCAATAATTTCAACTTTCATGATACTGATTCTTTTGCCCAATTTGCGTCTGAACATGGGATGCTTTTCCGGGGACATCCTTTAGTTTGGCATCAAGTCATTCCTGATTGGTTAACTAGTAAATTTCAAGACCACAAAACGACTTCTAAAGAAATTGAGAACATTCTAACAAACCATGTTTCAACAATTGTTAAACGGTATGCTGGACGAATTCACTCATGGGATGTGGTAAACGAGGCAATTGAGCCGAAACACGGACGACCTGATGGTTTACAAAACACACCTTGGCTAAAGTTTTTGGGTCCAGATTATATCGACATTGCCTTTCGCACTGCTAGAGATGCTGATCCCAAGGCGCTGTTGGTATATAACGATGCTTTATTGGATCATGATATACCCGAGCATGAAGCAAGAAGAATTGCTACACTGAAATTACTAGAAACTTTGAAGTCTAAAGGTACACCTGTTCAAGCCTTAGGCATACAAGCTCACTTGTTCGCAGATAAACCATTCAATCCAAAAAAGCTGAGAGCTTTTCTACGTGATGTTGCCAGTCTTGGTCTAAAAATTCTGATTACTGAGCTAGATGTAGCAGACAATGACTTGCCTAAAGATATAGATGTCCGCGATCGCATTGTTGCAAGTGTCTACGAAGACTATCTTTCTGTTGTTCTAAATGAACCTGCTGTCATTGCAGTCATAACTTGGGGATTTACTGATAGCGACACATGGCTTTCGAGGTTTCCCCGCTCAGATAGAGCGCCATTACGACCTTTACCTTTCGATTTCAATATGAAACCTAAATTGGCATGGAATGCTATGGCAAGAGCCTTTGACAAAGCTCCAAAGCGTTAATTTCAATTCCCGATCAAATTAATTAAGAATAACTCTTGCCTTTAACGGTAAGACCCTATGGTTGCATACACCAAATGTATTCGACTCGAATAAAAATCGCCATAACGGCACAAATATAAGGAGGGATACGAATTGTGGCTTCCAGAAGTGAATCAAAAGTAAATTTCAAACCCGATATACGTTCACCCAAAGGTACAAAGATACAGAGAGGATTAGCTATCCGATTTTGGCGGGTCTTAATACTTATCTTTTTGGATGTTATTTCCCTAATCCTTGCATGGAAGTTGTCAGTATCTTTTGGGATTCAACTAAAATCTCTTTGGACACAACAAATATCTCAACTACCGCTAGTTTTAACAATTGAGATAGGAATTATTGCAGGTAAAGGACTCTATAAAGCAGGCATAAATCGTCGTAACTATTATAAGCTGATTAAAGCAGTATCTTTGTCACAAATATTCCTCTTGGTGATTGATATTTTCTACGAATCAGAGAGTTATTTTTCTCGTTCCTTTTTTCTACTATTGTGGTTTTTCTCTGTAGCCTTTATCTGTCTCGGGCGTTGTATCTTTGATGTTACCACTACACTTCTTCGCAACAAAGGAGCAATTTGTTATCCCGTTTTTCTGATTTCAGAGACAGAAGAGCAAGAGAGTCATCTTAAGTTAATACAACATGAAAAATGCTATATTGTACAGGGAACTTCTAACTCTAAGTGTCTCGACAGGCCTAACAGAGAACAAACCTTGAAATATCTTCGCAATCAAGGAATAGTAGAGGTTTTTGTTTCTTGGAATGCAATTAAAAATCGTCTGTTTATTTGCTGGCATTTTTACACAGCTGGTATTACCCTGAGAATACTCCCTACACAAGCCACAGCTTTCCATCCTAAATCCGTATTATGGGTCATAGGTGGAGTCCCTTGTATGAGTATTCCAGCACCCATTATTGCAGGCACTGATTTTTGGGTAAAGCGGTCTTTTGACCTTTGTTGTTCCATTATTTTGTTACTAATACTCTCACCTGTTTTTGCGTTAATTGCTCTGGTGATTAAGCTCGATTCTCCAGGACCAATCTTGTTCAGGCAGGATCGAATTGGTCTACATTGTAAGAAGTTTCAAATTTGTAAGTTCCGCACAATGATAACCGATGCGGAAAAGATGCAAAAAGCCTTAGAAACAAACAATGAAATCAAAGATGGTGTCTTGTTTAAGATGAAGGATGACCCTCGGATCACAAAAGTTGGTAAATTTCTGCGCCGTTATAGTCTAGATGAATTGCCCCAACTTTTTAATGTTTTACTCGGACAAATGAGTTTGGTTGGTCCGCGTCCTCTTCCTCTAAGAGATGTAGAAAAATTCAAAACAGGACACTATATCCGTCAAGAAGTGTTGCCCGGTATTACTGGATGGTGGCAAATTTCTGGACGTTCCAATATCGATAACTTTGAAGACGCAGTCAAGTTAGATCTATCTTACATTGAAAATTGGTCAATCTGGCTAGATGTGAAAATTTTGTTCAAAACTGTTCAAGTTGTTCTGAACAAAACAGGTGCTTATTAAATTGGCAAATAAAATGCAGAAGTTTTATCCACCTGCTTCTTAACTTTTTTTATCATTTTTGAAGGTTGAGCCTGTCAAAGTAGAGATTTTCTATTCTAGATTTCTGCTCTTTCTCAGGCTCAGATTACAATTTGTAAAAACTAGTTAAGCGACTGAAGTGATTGAATTATTGCTCTTGAACCCGAATATTTTCACTCAGTCGCTAAATTAAAGGTTTGATTTTCTCTGTGTTAGTCCTAGTTATGGGCAACTGGACAAATATGATCTATCTGTAGGCGACTTGTGGACCAGCCCAGACGTCTGTTATCCTTTGACCATAAATAACTGGCTGCTCTGTAGTTGTAGCAGCTGTAGTTTTGCCATCGTAAGCAACTGTCATCAAGGGCCATTGTTCTTCACCCAATTCGCCGGCACGAAATACCACTTGGTCAGGGTGAGTTTTACTCCAACCTAACAACACAGCTATGTCGTGTTTGTATTGTTCTTGTGAAGGAGTGACATTCTCAGAGCGATTTTGTTCCCGATCCCATATGACTGCATAATCTGTGACATCAGAAGTGTTCATCGCTCCTTCAAACTTGCGTGCTAAAAAGCGATCGCCTTTTTGTGACCAGCTAACAGGAACCAATACCGCAATAGTTCCTTGTGAATCACTTGGTGAAGAAACCTGAACCTTTAATAGGGGATCGTTAATGGGAGCAGTTGAGCTAACCACTCGCAAGTTCTTAGTTTGCCTATCTTCTACAAATAGAACGCTAGTCACGCGGCTATTGTACATTTGTGGTTTGACTTCCAGTTGTACCCGGCTGTACATAGCATATCTACCATCTGCAGAAATAACAGGCATACTGCGGTAGTAACGCACTCCAGCAACACCTCTAGAACTAATAGCATCTTGAGTCGCCTGTATCCAAGTCCAAGGAATAGGATGAGGACTTCCTATAGGATCTTGCTGTGCGCCTTGAGCTTGTTCTCCTGGTTGTTCTACAACAGGCACTGCTGTTGACTTTTGTTGTCCTTTTTTGAAAGGGTCAATCTTAACTGTTTCCAATGTTTTAGCAGCAAGCACTTCCCCAGATGCAGACACATTGTTTGTTGCCAACGCTATAACTTTAGAGGCTTTCAATCGTTGCACTAAATTGTGTTGACTAGCTGCCATCTCGTTTGATGCCGACTCAGATTCTTTTGGTGGTGACGCTAGATCAACTAGTACCAATGAATTATTATCGGGCTTCTCAACTGATCCAGAACTATCTTTTACTGTTAAAGTATCAATCTGATTTGTTTGTTCATCTATTATTTGTGTTTGCGGTTGAGAAACCGCACCTACAGACTTTGCTATAGAGTCAGATTTTTCTGTAAAGGAGTTGATTGGCGCTGCTTTTGGTACTGAAATGAAGTTAGCTTGATCAACTGCAGCCGTTGCCTTTAACAGGGAGTGAACCGCTACAGAGTCTGGCTGTGTTGTTACAGAAGGAACTTTAGCGACTTGTATTTGTTGTGCCGAAGTCATGTGTTCTGATGCTGCAGTCAAGGGCGCGATCAGCATCACAAAAATGAGGTACTTAACGAATGGTTGCGCACGGAACCATCCAGACAGCATAAGGTGTTTAAGCATTTGTTGACTTCCTAGAGGGCGGTTGCTGTGTGAGGAGCAGACAGGGATGCAGCAATAGAGCAAGCTATCATTATATGTATAACAAGGAACTAGCAGTTTTAACGATATAGTTTACTCAAATTTCGCATACTTTTACAAAACTGAGTCATTAGTAGTACCCGTTCTGCCTACAGGATTTTTCGGAACGGTAGTAAACCAAAAAATTGGAAACCATCACTCAGGCGGATCTTAAGAGGTTTAACAAAACCAACAAATTAGGACGACTGATAAACCCGCTCCGTAAATCGCTTGTACAACATCTTAGAGAATTCCCCAATATTTTTGGGGTAGGGATACACAAATGTTAATTGACCCATTAAAGCATAAAGGGTGATCGCAAAAATGATCGAAGATGAAAAGAATACAACGCTTGATGAATTATCTAGGACTTACGCATTGTCAAAAAATTGATTATGTGGATTGAGTCAAATCTTCGGTTTGAACTTTTTTTAAGAGGCATGATTTCGGCTTAATGAGAATTGTCATTTCCAACATATATATGAAATATGAGGATTTTGTGAGGATTTTGTAAATTCTTTTAAAGAAAAACGTCATTAAGGTTGTACTTTAGTTAATCCACATTATTTTCTCTTAGGACTTACGCATGAAAACGAGAAATAAGCGGGTTTGGGCAAGGGTATAGGGGTATAGGGAAGCCACGGGTGTAGGTGTTTCAAACCCTTACACCCCTAAACCCTTACCCCCTTACACCCTCCCAAACTGCTGGATCTCGTTGCGTAAGTTCTGTCTGTTTGTACAGTGCGTAAGTCCTATTATCTTAACAACTCTAGGAAAAAACAGGATATCAAGTCAGTTGGAGTACGATATAACGCAGTGGCTCCTAATGAAGGGCAGGTGACGCGCTTGTGTTTTAAGTCGGCAAAGCGTTTCCCTTCGCACATGTCCAGTAGCCTGACCGAACCCGTTTTCGAGCACTGCCTCCTAATAACTGATTACTGATGAAAATCGTATTCTTTGGCACTCCTAGTTTTGCTGTACCAACTCTGGAAAAACTACTGAATCATCCAGAATTTGATGTCTTGGCAGTTGTAACACAGCCTGATAAACGTCGGGGACGTGGAAATCAACTGATACCCTCACCAGTAAAAGCTGTCGCCACCTCTGCTAATGTCCCTGTATGGCAACCTCAGCGGGTGAAAAAAGACATTGAAACTTTAACGAAACTCAAAGACTCAGACGCTGATGTGTTTGTCGTCGTTGCCTATGGGCAAATTCTCTCTCAAGAAATTTTAGATATGCCTAAATTGGGTTGTGTTAATGTGCATGGCTCAATTTTACCTAAGTATCGAGGTGCTGCTCCGATTCAGTGGTGTTTGTATAACAGCGAGATTGCAACCGGTATCACAACAATGTTAATGGATGCAGGAATGGATACTGGTGCAATGCTTCTCAAAGCCACAACACCGATAGAATTACTAGATAATGCTCATAATTTGGCAGAAAAACTTGCGGTTTTGGGTGCAGATTTGTTGGTAGAGACTTTGTGCAAGCTGGAACACCAGGAAATTCAGCCAATTCCTCAAGATAATTCTCAAGCGACTTATGCGCCTTTGATTAAGAAAGAGGATTATCAATTAGATTGGTCAAAGAGCGCTATACAATTACACAATCAAATCAGAGGGTTTTTTCCAGACTGTATCACTACCTTCCGCAACCAACCACTGAAAATTACTGCCACTGCTCCCCTTGATGATGCTGATGGTTATGAACTACCAGCAGATCTCCAAGACATAATGCATCAATTACCTAATTTGTCAACTGTATCGGGTAGTCCAGGGGAAGTTGTAAGCATCATCAAGGGGATGGGAGCAATTGTCCAAACTGGAAAGGGTTTATTGCTCTTGCGAGAAGTTCAAAGTGCAGGCAAACGTCCCCAGTCAGGATGGGATTTTGTTAATGGTTCGCGTTTAGCTGTGACAGAGGTATTTGGGAATGCTGAGTGATGAGTGATGAGTGATTGTTTCCAAATTTCCTTTATTTTTCTCAGCACTAAGCACTCTCGTAGTAGCGGCATGTTTCACATGGTCCATCTGGGTTAACCGCACAGCGCATGATTTCTGAACAAGCATTGTAGCGGCAGGTGGCATCGCCGATCACCCAGCGTCCTGCTACAAGACTTTTTTCACTTGGTCTTATAGCGGACTGTACGTATAAAGCAATTTTTTGCAAACGATAGCGCCCTGCCTTGAATTGATAACGGTGGCGGCGCTCTAAAACTGCATATGTTTTGCCTTCAAAGTCAAGATAATTTCCAGGTTGTGGTGCCCAATCAAGTTTCATACTCCCGAGGGACTGACGCGAATGCGTCAGAATCACCTCAGTTGGTAGAGAATCTGGTTCCATAAGCTTTGTGTAATGTGATTTACATTAATAGGATGTTAACGCACCTGCCTGTGTTGACTTGGATAGTTTATGCTATTGTTAACTATTTGCTAATATTTTTTAAAACACTCACACATAGAAGCTGTGAGATTCATGCATAGAAGCGTATGGGCTTATTAAACAGGACTTACGCAAACAAACCCGGTTCATACCAAAAATCCTATGTTTCGCAAGCAAATACGAACGGAGAAATCGGTTTGGTGGCAAATGGTGCGTAAGTCCTATTAAAAACTCAACTCCCTTCTTTTCTCAGGAGGGGAGATGTCAAACCATGAAGTAAGATTTTACTAGCTCATGTTTTCTCATGTTTTAGCAGTTTGAGATTCCAAGCTAAAAAGTATTCAAAGTTACAAAATGCCTCGTATTGATTCTCAAAACCAGAAAACCTTTACTTATTCTCGCAGCACCCTAGAACGAGCCGAACGAGCCTTAGTGTGTTCTCCCTTCAATCCTTGCTTGTTTGAAACAATGCGCTCTCGTCGAGTAGCATTAAGTGAAATGACTGCTAGTGCTGGTGTGCAAAATGGCTACACTAAACATTCTATCTCCGAGTTAGTAGCAGATAATGCACTTGTGTGGCTGATCCAAGTGGGTGTTCTGCGGCGCGAAGTAGATGGTCAAGGAATTACAGATAGTTTTCGCCTCACTCCTGTTGGTCGTCAGATAGTAGAACAATTTCAAACAAAATCTTGGCGGGCTCCTACATTGAGTGATAACCTATACAATGCTGTTATTCGTTGGTTTAGGTTACCCTTTTAGAATTAAGAGTATATAGCGGTTCTCATTTATATACCGAATTAAGCGGGGGTCTCCTGGAGGTTTGAAATGAAAGCAATTATGATAGTGGGAACAACATCCCACGCCGGGAAATCACTGTTAACGGCAGCTATTTGTCGTATACTATCGCGTCGTGGCTGGCGAGTGGCTCCCTTCAAAGGTCAAAATATGGCTTTAAATGCTTATGTGACCGCAAATGGTGGAGAAATTGGCTACGCCCAGGCGGTACAAGCTTGGGCTGCGGGAGTTATTCCTTGGGTAGAAATGAATCCTATTTTACTCAAACCACAAGGAGATATGACTTCTCAAGTCATAATCAAGGGAAAACCTATGGGTAGAGTCGGCGCTGTAGAGTACTACGAACAATATTTTGAGCTAGGGTGGCGGGCAATTGAAGAATCTCTACAGCATTTGAGTACAGAATTTGATTTGTTGGTTTGCGAAGGTGCTGGTAGCCCTGCGGAGATTAACATCAAGCACCGAGATTTAACCAATATGCGGGTAGCAAAATACTTGAATGCATCAACTCTATTGGTTGTTGATATTGATAGAGGTGGTGCTTTTGCCCATATCATAGGAACCCTGGAGTTACTCGAACCAGAAGAACGTGCTTTAATTCGCGGTATTGTAATTAATAAATTCCGTGGACAGCGATCGCTCCTAGAACCCGGAATAAAATGGTTGGAAGAACGCACTGGTATTCCTGTTGTCGGTGTTATCCCTTACTTGGAAGAGTTATATCCTGCGGAAGATTCCCTCGACCTGTTAGAACGGAGAGTACAAAAGATACAAACTGAACTCAGTATTAGTGTGATTCGCTTACCGAGAATTTCTAACTTTACTGACTTTGATCCACTAGAATCAGAACCTACAGTAGGGGTAAAATATATTAGTCCCAAGCAAGAATTGGGACATCCTGATGCACTGATTATTCCTGGTACAAAAACAACAATTCCTGACTTGATATTGCTGCAAAAAAGTGGTATGGCAGAAGCAATTCAACACTATGCAGCAGCAGGCGGTACAGTTTTGGGTATCTGTGGTGGGTACCAAATATTAGGTCAGATGATAGCCGATCCAGAGGGACTTGAAGGACAAGCAGGCAGATATCAAGGATTAGGGTTATTACCGATAAAAACTGTGATCACAGGACAGAAAGTCGCTCGTCAACGCCAAGTCAACTCGCATTTTCCACAAATGGGCTTACCTGTGATCGGATTTGAAATTCATCAAGGGCGATCGCGTATAGAAATTCCTCCAACAGAAACCGAAAACTACCATACTTTATTCGATGATGCTAATTTAGGTTTGGTGGATAATTGCTTATCGGTCTGGGGTACTTATCTCCACGGTATTTTTGACAATGGTCCTTGGAGACGTGCTTGGTTAAATCGTCTACGTCAACAGCGGGGTTTAAAATCTTTGCCAACAGGAGTTGCCAATTACCGGGAACAAAGAGAGCATATTTTAGACTCTGTCGCTGCTGAAGTTGAACGCCATTTGGACTTAACACCGTTTTTACCTTGAGGGTAGTTTTCATGACTGTTCGCGTCCGCTTCCTACCAGATGATGTTACAGTTGATGCTGAAGTGGGAGAACCCCTGCTCGACGTAGCAGACCGAGCGGGTGTGTTTATTCCCACTGGGTGTCTAATGGGATCATGTCACGCTTGCAGTGTGGAAGTTGAGGATGGACACACCATTCGTGCCTGCATTACAGCAGTACCGCCAAGACGCGAAGAGTTGACGATAAATTTGTTTAGTGACCCAACTTGGTGATTGAAATAATAGCTAATAATAGCTATTAGTTAGGAGTTATAAGTTTTGAACTGATCACTCCTAACTCTTGTGTCCTATCCTCATTAGCGATCGCCGTGGAGTAACGATCAATCTCCGAAAATTTGCTAGGTTATCATCAAATAAGTGATATCCTCTAGCAGAACAAAACATATAGCGAATCATGAATATAGATGAGATTAAGGCAATTTTAAAAAAATTTGCTAGTAGTATGATGGGCTTTCAGGGTACAGCACTCGTGAATTCTGAGGGTAAGCCGATCACAACAATTGGGATGAATGATGATTCCGCATTGATTATGGCGGGAACAATGATTTATTTGGCTAACCGCACCCGTAAGGAAGTGCAATGGGAGGGGATTGAGCAGATTTCGGTTAAAGGTGCAGACGGTTATGTGATTTTAACCACCTGTAGCCCTGATGTTTTCTTACTAGTCATTGCCAGTAATATTCCAGAAGGGATGCTACTTGTAGATATCAATCGCACTGTAGAGAAGTTGAACGCTGTACTCAAAGATGAGGAGTCTCAGAGCACAGACTCGAATCAGACAAAATTGCAAGAATCTGTATCAAAACTTACTAATAAGCCTGGTAAATTTTCCAATCCTTTAATGTATAGAGGAAGTAAGATACCTGAGTAAGCAGTGAAGATTTGCTATACCTGTTTTTTCTCAAATCCGTGGTAACCATCCATGTCATGCTCACTAATATCCAAACCATCAAGTTCTGCTTGGGCTGAAACTCGCAGACCAACTATAGCTTGAATTCCCGACCAAGCAAGCCAGGAGAACACAAACGTGAAAATACCCACTGAGATAATACCAAGTAACTGAATCAATAATTGTTCTAAACCCCCACCATAGAATAATCCTGGTTTTGGACCAGGCGCGAATAGCACAGCATTACTGCGTAGTTTATCTTCTATACCGACGCTAAATAAGCCCACAGCTAATGTTCCCCAGATACCATTGACAAGGTGAACTGAGATAGCACCCACTGGGTCATCAATTTTTAAGTTTGCGTCTATAAAAAGTACTGAGAAGAACACAAGGATTCCTGCAATCAGACCAATCCAAAACGCACTGCGAATGCTAACGAAGGCAGAGGAAGCTGTAATGGATACCAAACCTGCCAAGACTCCATTGAGGATCATGCTAAGTTCAGGTTTACCAAAGCGCCTCCAGGAAATCAGGGTTGCTGCAATACCACCCGTTGCAGCTGCCATGTTGGTTGTGAGGAAAATATGAGCGATCGCACCAGGATCAGCTTTGAGCGTTGAGCCTGCATTAAAGCCAAACCAACCCAACCAAAGAATAAAGCCCCCCAGAGTAGCCATACTCTGATTATGCCCAGGCATGGCAATGTTGCTACCGTTTTTTAGATAGCGATAAATCGGTGCACCACGTGATTCAAGTTTGTACAACCGTGGTCCCAACAGCCAAGCTCCCACTAAAGCCGCCCAACCACCAACCGAATGAACCACAGTCGAACCAGCAAAATCGTAGAAGCCTAATTTGGCTAGCCAACCACCTCCCCAAATCCAGTGACCAGTAATTGGGTAGGAAATAGCAATCAGTAAAAAGCCAAAGATAAAAAATGCAATAAACTTAATCCGTTCAGCAACCGCTCCAGTAAAAATAGTTCCTGCGGTGCCTGCAAAAACGAGTTGAAAGAAAAATAGAGCTGACTGAGGTACATCAGACTTGAGGGATTTAAACATCTGTTGGTCTGTTCCATCAAAAAACCAACCTTTTGTTCCAAACAATGGGTTTGTGTTGTCCCCAAACATAAGCGCACAGCCAATTACCCAGAAAGCCACTGTTGCCAGTGCAAATATAATGAAGTTTTGAGCTAATATATTGACGGCATTCTTGTGGCGACACAAGCCTGTTTCCAACATTGCAAAGCCAGCATTCATAAAGAACACTAAACAGGCAGTGAACAGCACCCATACCGTGTCCACAGCCACTTGTAAGTTTAGAGAGGGTTGTACTGGGGATGTGGAAGTTTGGGCAACTGCAGCGTAATTCAAAATCAGCACAATGATAGCTGCCAAGGGTAAGCTGAATTTCCAATTCAGTGACAGCCAGCTTTTTTTGCACTTTAATTCTTTGAGTTTTGGTTTGTCTAATTTCATATTCTGTCAAGTTTCACAATATATCATCCTTATCATCCTCATACATACGTGGCAAGCCGTAGCGCTCATACAGTTCTTGATCTATCTCTCGCAGTTTGCTCACTACTTTGTTAGTTCCTCCCTTGAGTGCTTCTTGAAATTCTGGTTCTCGTCGTTCTTTTTCTTGGACAAAAGCCTGCTGGGCTTGTTCAATAGTGCTGTCTTGCTCAATAAAGTAGCGAATCGCCGCTTCACCAATTGCCAATGTCGTAGACAAAGGTGATTTCATATCAGCTTGTTGAACACCTAATTGTCTTAATAATTTTTCCGCTTCATTGCTTTGATCTGCGTTAGTAGCAATTTGGGCAATCATACTGACCAAGCGACTTTGTATGGACAATACTCCCTTTTCGTTACCAAAAGGAAACCAACCAGTAAGAAATGCCAAACATGCTGCGACAAATGTATAGTCCCGAGCAACAGCTTTTTTGAGTGCGATCGCAGCGGTTGCTCCTCCAAAGCCCTGTTTACCGGCTTCGTCAGGAATACACTTATATATTCGTAGAGCGAGTTCTTCTATGTTGTACCGTTTATCGTCGTATTCATCCCATAAAGTACAAATATAAACATAAATTGAACTCAGAGTTTTGTACTCGGTGATTCTCGCCATAACGCAATCACGAATATTTGCTTCCTTTGCTTGCTGTCTGGCTGTTTTGAATTTAGTGTCACGAATTTGGGAGTCAAAAACGTTGTAGGGCGGATTCCACTCTGAGGTAGGTTGAATTCGATCAATCTTATTTAAAACCAAAATAACTGGTAGTTCAATTCCATGTTTTCGCTTGTGCGTTGATTTCAGTTCAGTGAGAAAATCAATATCGCTAGGCACATATGCTCGCTCATCAGCTGGAATCACAAATAACAGGATGTCTACTTTGTTTTGGACGACATCGTTAATGGCTTGTTCAAAGGCTGCATGATCGCGTGAGTCACCTACACCACGTGAGTCTACAAATCTTAATTTCCACCCATTGCGCTCATAATCGTATATTTCAGTAATTTGTGTTGTTGCTTTGGCTAAACCAATCTCGGTAACACTCCGTCCTAAAATGGCATTAATCAGAGATGATTTACCCGCTCCAGAACGCCCGTAAAGAGCTATTTTAGGAATTCTACTTTGCTTGGCCAACCGCTGAAGTTTATTTTTGAGAATTTGTTCAGTAAAAAATTTTAGCGGTTGAGGCAGTTGTGACAAACTTGAATGAATTGATGACTCTATAGCTTGCATCAATTCATCAGTTTCGCGACTAATCTTTTCTAGTCTTTGCAAAATAAGCCGCGTATTTTCAGGTCTGTGATTTGGAGACAAAGCCATCAGGGAATCAATTAAATCTGCCAATGGCTTTGAGATCCCAGGAGCGCTATCTCGCCAAATCAACTGACCTGTTGTCGAATCCTCAGCAAATGCACTTGGAGGGTAGCCCGTTATTAAGTTGACAAATGTCCGTCCTAGTGCATAAAAATCTGATTGCTTGACAGCTTTGCCTTTGATTTGTTCTGGCGGCGTATAACCAGATGACAATATAATCGTACCTTCAAAACCCTTACGTATACTAGTTAAATAAGCTTTTGTACCATATTTAACAGAACCAAAGTCAATTAACACAAGTTGGCCATCAGGTTTGAGCATGATGTTAGATGGCTTGATATCCCGATGGAAAAGCTTGTTCTCATGCACTAAAGCTAGAATCTCTATAACTTGTTGCAACCAAACCAGAGCTTGCCTTTGAGAAATTGGTTGATTTTGCTCTAACCACTGCCATAAATTTTGCCCCTCAATTTTCTCAAGCACTAAACAGTGCAATATCCTAGAACCGTAGCCAAGGTTTAAGGTTAAGGTAAAGTATCCATCCGGGTCGATTCTAGGAATTCCTGGGTGCTTGAGAGTGCTTAAGACGCTTGCCTCTCGCTGCAACATTTCGATCAACTTCGGATCATCTTCTTTGAGAACTTTTAGGACTTTTCGTGTGCCCCGATCATCTACCTCAAAGACTTCAGTATATTGTTGTTGGCGCAATTCGCGCAACGGTTTTACTAACTGATATCGCTCATTTACAAATAAGCTATTCCCACAGCTTTGACAACGCTCCACATAATTAGGATTTTGGCGCTGTTGACACCAGGGGTTAATGCAGTAGCTCACAATATTTTTGTTTTAGCAAAGATTTTAACTTATATCTAATTATGAACTGAGTTTCGTAATACCAATTCTGGAGTAAACTTTTACTTAATATTTGGTGACAAACAACTACAGTGTGTAAGTTTTCCAGACAAAGTTATTAAGAAGCATTAAACTCATCTATAGGAATCCGGTTTGATTTGGTCAGACCAGTGCTGGTCTCACCGTAAGGCGTGGCGTTAGCCATAGGGTGAATTACAAAGTAGAGACGCTTAACAGGGAACAGGGAACGCTTAAGAAGCAATAAAAGTGTACCTAGCTTCGTCAAAAATCAAACACGAGTCCTATATGGCTACGCCACGCAAGCTATCATGGGGAATTGGTATAAGTAGATACTGTATATTAGCTTAGCCTAGTCCAGATGCCCACGTCTATATAGTCAAACGGTTTCATCTTCTAGGAAAGTTTTTCTGTAAGTGAGCGCCGCAATAAAGAATCCATCATGTCTGGAACTCCTTGTACTGTAAAATATGCTTGCAAGTTTATACAAGTTTTGAGGTATATATAGCAATCCTATTTCATTTGTAAGAAATAAAGTACAAATGTACTTTATTCTTTCCTGTTAAGCGTTAAGCGTTCCCTGCCTCAACGAGTAATTTCACAACTCCGGCATGGATTGCTATATAGCTTTTGTCGAACACAAGAGCGTTAAGCGTAGCTTTCCGTCCGAGAGTGCCGCCCCTCTTAGGGGCTAGAAATCGCCTTTTGAGAGAGAAGATCCCTTTTTCTTGCAGGATCGACGCTGCAAAGCAGCCGCTACGCGAACACCTCTTTCATCATTGAGCTAGTCCTGATATTATAAATTGCCATGATACTTAATCAACTGATAGTTCGCTCACTAAATTCTTCTATATAAAAATTATGTATGTGAGCTTTTCATTGTTTCTATGATAATGATATTGTTTAGTTATGATGACTAAGTTTTGTCTTTTTTATAAAAATACAAGAATTTTCTTTTTTATATTTATAATCGTTATTGGTTTTTTAGCTGGCTGTCAATATATTAACTTCAATGCATCAAGTGAAGCCTCCCAAACTTGTTTAGGAGAAAATTCTGAATTCAGTATTGCTTTCTTCAAAACCAATAATCAGGGCGAAAGATATACAAAAGGTATTAACCATGTCATTATTTTTCACCCAAAATCAGAATCCTTAGACTTTAAAGTCAATTTGGGTTTGTCTCATCCGCTTTATGCAAAAGACAATAAAGGTAAATTTCGTCAAGAATATATACCAAAATTATTTCATGAACTCGTAAGTAATGAAAACGCAAAATTAAACGGCCAACTACCAATTGCGGCAATTAATGCCGATTACATCGATACTAATAATAAACCTCAAGGCTTAAATATTTCTCGGGGAGTTGAATATTCAGGAGATTTTAAGAATAAACGCTCTTCTTTCGGTATATCAGCAGCTAAACCAAGGCAGCGTCAAGCAACTCTTCAAGTAGGAAGAAGAAGGGATCATATTCTTAACTATAATTTAGTGGGAGGCAATGGCAGATTTTATCGTAACGGCAGGTTTAAAGATATTTGTCAAGATTTAGGAGAACTTGCTTGTAAACAAGCTAGAAATCGCTCTCTTGTAGCTATATCTGAAAAAGGATATGTCATTTTACTAGTTAATGACATTAAGGCAAATTCCGATATTCAAGTGTCTCAACTTAATCAAGAGCTTTTACCAGATATGTTTGATGATGTTCTTGAAGGAATTGCTCGTAATAACTGTTTAGGCAAGATTCAAGAAGGAATGTTATTTGATGGAGGAATGTCCCCAGGACTATACTATAATAATAAAATTTATGTGGAAAACCCAGGATCAATTGGTTCAGTTTTTTTAATTTATAAGAAACATTTAAAGAATTAATTAAGCTCTTAAGTCAATCAAATAAAAAAATAGCAATTAATGAAAAGACAGCTACGTCAAAAGAAAGACTTATGAGTAAAGCAGATAATATTGCTAGCTGAAAAAGGTACGCTAGAAACTGAAGCAAAAAAAAAAGACTATGACACCCTCGCAAATCGCGGATACGCTCAAAGAATTATTTAGTGCAGCGTCTGTCAATGCTATTGCACCAGGTTACTGGCAAGTACAAACTCCCAAGTTCCGACTGCTAGTTTTGCTATCGGATGATGAAAGCGGGTTACGCATTTTATTACCCATTATGCCAATCTCTGAGGCTCTACCTTTTGTAGAACAGTTTTTAGAAGCAAACTTTGAAGAAACTCAGGATGTACGTTATGCCTTGCAGGAAGGGGCTTTATGGGGGGTATTTCAGCACAACTGCAAGAGTTTAACGCCAGAAGATTTTGCAGATGCGATCGCCCTACTGATTTCTCTCTATCAAAATGGTTTAGATAGTGTTTTTAACCGGCTGATTGAAAAACGCATTCGGCAGATTGTTATAGCGGCTAAACAGCAGAATCAGTCTTTTGAAGCCACTATGCAAAACTTAGAACGCTTTTATGCAGAAGGATTGATGGGTGAACTAGATCAAAGTGCACAAGCCAGAGAGGAAGTTTTAGCTGCATGGCGTTATCAGTTACAGCGGCTGTGGAATGAAGTTGATTCTAATTCTGTGTAAAAATTTTAGAAACTTCATTTCATCAGCATTGACACTTAAACATGAATTTTAAAATGTCTCAACTTCTATTTTGGAGCCCTCTGGAGACTTGCGAACCTTAACTTGTGTGGGCAATCGCTCTCGGAGTGCTTTAACATGAGTAATTACTCCTATCAATTTGTCTTGTTGTCGTAAGGATTCCAGAATTTGGGTAACGTTTAAGAGCGTATCTCAATCCAGAGTTCCAAATCCTTCATCAAAAAACAAACTACCTAATTCTGCACCCATCGAAAGTTTTTCTGAGAGTGCCAATGCCATTGATAAGGAAGTAGCAAATGTTTCACCACCCGAAAGGATCTGCACTCGCCTTGACTCAACCCGCCTGAAGAATACTGAGTAAGTTGTTGTTCAGCATCTTCTGCTTGCTTGGTAGCTGCTTGTAGCTTATTTTGAACATCATTTAAGGCTTGTGCTGCCGAAGTTAGATTCTTTTTGCTTGATACATAAATTTACTGTTCTTGACATCTTGCACCTGTGGAAAGGAAGCATGAATTGGCAGAACAGTGGAAATGACTTCATGTGTTGAGCATCGATTATTCTTTATAAGATATATAAGATATTCATTCTTTAAGTTTTTTCAGTTTGTCTTTTGGATTATTTCATTATGGATCTCATTGAAATTCTCAAACAAGACTATCAAAGATTTCCTGATAATCAGACATACAGCGTCTACGCTCAAGATGTTTATTTTCAAGACCCGCTCAACAAATTTCGTGGTGTTGAACGATACAAGCAGATGATTAAATTCATCGACACTTGGTTTTTAAATCCCAAAATGGACTTGCACGATATTCGCACAGAGGGAGACACAATCAAAACTGAGTGGACACTCAGCTGGAATACCCCCCTTCCTTGGAAGCCACGTATTTCTATCCCAGGCTGGAGTGAATTGCGTTTCAACCCTCAAGGGTTAATTGTGTCTCACATAGATTATTGGCATTGTTCGCGCCTAGATGTACTGAAACAGCATTTATTTCCCTTAAAGAGTTCATAATGTAAATAAATGTAAATACTTCTCATCTTGGACCAAACTATCCATGCGTGTAATTCTAATGACAGGCAAAGGCGGCGTAGGAAAAACCTCCGTAGCCGCCGCCACTGGACTTCGTTGTGCAGAACTGGGTTATCGTACACTTGTTTTGAGTACAGATCCTGCTCATTCTCTGGCAGACAGTTTTGATCTAGAACTGGGACACGCACCGAAACAAATTCGCGCCAATTTGTGGGGTGCGGAACTGGATGCACTATTAGAACTAGAGGGAAACTGGGGTGCTGTAAAGCGCTACATTACTCAAGTTTTACAAGCACGCGGTTTAGAGGGGGTGCAGGCAGAGGAATTAGCTATTTTACCAGGCATGGATGAGATTTTTGGCTTGGTTAGAATGAAACGCCATTACGATGAGGGGGAGTTTGATGTTTTGATTATTGACTCAGCCCCTACTGGCACCGCACTACGTCTGTTGAGTTTACCAGAAGTTAGTGGTTGGTATATGCGGCGTTTTTACAAACCTTTTCAAAACATTTCTGTTGCACTTAGACCTTTGGTTGAACCTTTTTTTAAACCAATTGCTGGTTTTTCTTTACCAGACAAAGAGGTGATGGACGCACCTTATGAATTCTATCAACAAATAGAAGCTTTGGAAAAAGTATTAACAGATAACACTCAAACCTCTGTACGCCTTGTCACCAATCCTGAAAAAATGGTGATTAAAGAATCTCTTCGTGCTCATGCGTATTTGAGCTTATATAACGTTGCAACAGATTTAGTCGTCGCAAATCGAATTATTCCCGAAGCAGTACAAGACCCCTTTTTCCAACGCTGGAAAGAGAATCAAAAGCAGTATCGCCACGAAATTCATGAAAACTTCCACCCGTTACCTGTCAAGGAAGTTCCACTGTTTTCTGAAGAGATGTGTGGTTTGGCTGCTTTAGAACGTCTCAAAGAAACACTGTATAAAGATGAAGATCCAACTCAGGTTTATTACAAAGAAACCACAATTAGAGTTGTTCAAGAAAATAATCAATACAGTTTGGAATTATATTTACCAGGCATTCCTAAAAATCAAGTTCAACTCAGTAAAAGTGGAGATGAATTAAACATTACAATTGGTAATCATCGCCGAAATTTAGTTTTACCGCAAGCTTTGGCCGCACTGCAACCTGGAGGGGCAAAAATGGACGGAGACTATCTCAAAATCCGTTTTGCTGCAGTGTAATAGGCTCTGTTGTCCTTCTCGTTCCTTGTCTCTGGCAAGGAACGAGAAGGACACTAATAACGCCAAGGTTTTAACAGTTATGAGTTATCAATTTCATCATTGAGTAACGATCCCTCCACCATACGCCCTTGTTGACTATTAACTGTTAACTGTTAACTGTTCACTGATTTAATTCCTAAGTTGAACCGGCATCGCTAAATAAGTCATCTTAAAACCACCAACTGGAGTGAAAATCACTGGGGTCAAGTTTCCATTTAGCTGCACATGAATTTCAACAGATGGCAATGCTTTTAAACCTTCCATCAAATATTTAATATTAAAAGCAATATCTATATCTTCTCCTAATATCTGTGCTGACATTGATTCTCTACCATTGCCAACATCTTGAGCTTCACAGGATATAGTAATCTCCTGTTCTTCGCTATCCATGCTCACCTTAACAACATTATTCTTTTGATCTGCGAATACAGCAATTCGTTCTAAAGCGCTCAAGAATTGTCGCCTATCTAAAACCAATTCTCGCTCAAATTGTCGGGGAATGAGTAGACGGTAAGCAGGATATTGTCCTTCAAGAGTACGGCTTGTCAGTCTTTGATTTTGCCATTCAAAAATAACTTGGCCTTGGTCAAAATACAACGCTACAGGTTCCTCTTCTGAGTTCGCGTGAGCCAGCATCCGTTCTAATTCCCTTAAAGCTCTAGCTGGTACTGTCACTTCTAAACGAGTTTCCGTATTTGTATCTGGACTCTCATTAGTCGTCTGTACGACAGCTAAACGATGTCCGTCAGTTGCTGCAAATTCCAGTGTGTCTTGTTGAACTGTTAAATGTACGCCGGTAAGAACTTGTTTTGTTTCATCTGCACTAGTTGCAAATAAAGAACCTCGTAATCCTTCAATTAATGCACCAGCAGGAATATGTAGTGCTGGAGTATTTTCAATAACAGGGAGTTCTGGAAACTCTTGTGCTCCCATTGCGCGTACTTGATAACGCCCGCTTTTGGGTATCAGAGTCACAATTGAGCCTTCCCCTGCTAAGGGATCATCTGTAGAAGTTGATTCATTTTCTAGAGTAATTTCACCTTCTGGAAGGCGAGTAGTGATGTCATTAAGCAGCTTGGCGGGGATCGCAATTTCTCCAGAGTGCAATACTTCGGCGCTAAAACTTGTACGGATACCCAAACTCAGATCAAATGCTGTTAAGCTGACTTGGTTAGTTTCAGCATCCGCTTGTAGTAGTACGTTGGCAAGTACTGGATGTGTTGGGCGTGAAGGTACAGCACGGCTGGTGAGTGAGAGGTTAGTACTAAGGTCGCTTTGGGTGCAAACTAATTTCATGGTCAACTTTATTATTTTTAGTTATTCAGTCGTCGTACCTGTGGAAAATGTGGAAAACTTGTGGAAAACTAACCCTGTTTTTCCACAGAGTATTTATACTTAAGTAAGTTTTCCACAGATTTGTGGAAAGTTTTCCACAAAAAATAAAAAACTTTCCACAAAGCAATTTTATTTTAAAGATTCTTTATACTTAACTTAACACTTGAGGTAAGCGTTTCTTGTGGAAAACACAATAAGTTGGTTGGTACAAATAAAGTTTACTCGTCAAGGCAGTCATTAGTCATTGGTCATTGGTCATTGGTAATAGCTTGATTTGTTCGTGCTTTTTTACTTATTTTGTTTGTTTTTATCAAGATGATTTGTAGGGACGGCTAGCCATGTTAATGCGATCGCTCAATTGACGCAGTGTTTTCACTAAGTTTTGATCTGTTTGTCGCAGTTGGGTAATCTTTTCACAGCTGTACATGACCGTTGTATGGTCTTTTCCACCAAATTCTTCTCCTATTCTTGGTAAACTCAGGTCTGTGTGCTGTCGCATAAGATACATTCCTATTTGACGTGCCCAGCTAATCTCTCGTCGCCGCGAGTTTCCTTTAAGGTCTTCTATTGATACATCAAAAGCCTCAACTATCACTGATAAAATTGCTTCTGGTGTAGCTTCTACCTTCTGCGTTGGTGGTTCTAAAACGGGTGCAATATTTTCTACCGTCATTGGTAAACCCCAAATTGAAATATACGCTAATGCACGAATTAGTGCTCCTTCCAACTCTCGAATATTGGAAGTATAGCGAGAAGCAATATACTCAACAACGTCCCTGGGAAGACGAATATTTTCGTACTCAGCTTTTTTTTGTAAAATAGCCATTCTCGTTTCTAAATCTGGCGGTTGGATATCAGCAATTAATCCCATAGAAAATCGAGAACACAGACGTTGTTGTAAGCCAGGAATTTGATTGGGAGGACGGTCAGAAGCTAAGACGACTTGTTTACCAGCTTCATGTAAAGTATTAAAAGTATGGAAAAATTCTTCTTGAGTATATTCTTTACCTTCAATAAACTGAATATCATCCACTAAAAGGACATCAGCAGCACGGTAATGCTCTCGGAAACTTTGCATACTGTCGTTACGAATCGCAGCAATGAGATCATTCGTAAATTGCTCAGTAGAAACGTAAAATATTTTTGAATCTGGACTAATTTCCCATCGATAGTGACCAATCGCCTGCATCAGGTGAGTTTTGCCTAAACCCACACCACCACACAAAAATAAAGGATTAAACTCTCTTCCAGGATATTCAGCAACAGCTAATGCTGCAGCATGAGCCATACGATTGTTCGCACCAACTACAAATCGAGAGAAAACATACTTGAGGTTTAATTCTGTCGTTTTTAGTCGGTTTTGAGTCAGCGCATCTGTTGGACTGGTTTGAACCGGAGATCCCCAAGAAACTTCTTGTTCCTTAACATGATAAACTTCATCACCTTGAGTAACGGTGATATAAATATCTACAGGATAACCAAGAATATCTTGTACAACATTAGCAATCGTTTTTATGTAATATTTTTGTAACCAATTACGAGCAAACGGGTTAGCAGTAAAAATTACCAAGCAATTATTTTCCAATCGCTCAGCGCTCGCGGTTTTGATCCAAGTCTCAAAGGTGGGACGAGATAGCTCTAGTTGTAAGCGTTCTAGTACCTGACTCCACAGATTTTCTATGGGCATTTCCATAATTTACCACCAATGCTCGGCAATGGTCACAATAATAATGAAGATATGAGCAAGTACAAGGAAGTGCAAACAACATTTTAGACCTGAAACAAGCCGTTGAGTTGTCATCATTCTTGCTCTACCCCCGGTAGCCAAGATTTTATCACCCATAGATTCATACGGAGAAACAAAGACAAATGAAGACTACAGACTATGATTTTCAGCCGCGAAGAGAACAAAGAAAACAGAGCCGCAGGGGAGATGCTCTCTCCTCATCCTTCTCCCTACCTCACTCACCCCGTCTCCACGTTTCCGTGTCCCCAAAAGGGCATTTGTCCCAAAGGTGGTCAATAAATGGTATTTTGGTCGTGCTGCTTGGTAGTGGGGCAATGATGTCTATTGGGGGTTGTTCCATCCCTGCTGGTACCCTTAATGCTACAAAAACAGATGCTCAGGCTCAAACGTCAGTCCAAAAGACAACAGATAACACCCCCCCAAGTATTTTACCTGTTGTCTCCTCGTCCAATAATCCTAACTTTGTGGTTGGGGTTGTACAAAAAGTAGGACCCGCAGTTGTTCGCATTGATGCTGCAAGGACTATCGTTTCTCAAGTTCCTGAGGAATTTGACGATCCAGTTATTCGGCGGTTTTTTAGCTCACAGCCAAGAGAAAGAATCGAACAGGGTAGCGGTTCTGGGTTCATTATTAACGCTGGCGGTCAAATCTTGACCAATTCCCATGTGGTTAACGGTGCTCAAAGCGTGACAGTAAAACTGAAAGATGGTCGCTCTTTTAAGGGGCGCGTAATGGGTGAAGACCCAGTAACAGATGTCGCTGTGATTAAAATAGAGGCAAATAACCTGCCAACTGTTTCTATAGGTAACTCTGAATTATTACAACCAGGAGAAGCGGTGATTGCGATCGGTAATCCTCTTGGTTTGGACTATACAGTCACATCTGGCATTATCAGCGCGATAGGTCGTTCTAGCAGTGACATTGGTGTTACTGATAAACGTGTTGATTTCATTCAAACTGATGCTGCTATTAACCCTGGTAACTCTGGTGGACCACTGTTAAATGCTCGCGGGGATGTGATTGCGATGAACACAGCCATCATTCGCGGCGCTCAAGGGTTAGGATTTGCCATTCCTATTAATACCGCCCAGGGGATTGCTCAGCAATTAATAGCAAAAGGTAAGGTTGAACATCCTTATTTAGGTATTACAATGGCGACTTTGACTCCAGATATTAAAGAACAAGTGAATTCCAAATTTGGCATTAACTTGACAACAGATAAAGGAGTTTTATTAATTGATGTTGTCCCCCGTTCTCCCGCAGCCTCTGCTGGACTGAAAACAGGAGATGTGATTCAAAGCATTAGTAACGAGCCAGTCACTAAAATAGAACAAGTGCAAAAGATAGTCGAGAAGAGTAAAATTGGCTCTTCTTTAGAATTGCAAGTACTACGTAATGGGCAAATAACACAAATAGCTATTCAACCCGCACCTTTACCAGTTCGACGTGGAAGTTAGTACAGCGAAAAGCAGAATTCGCTTATTCGCTCATTTCAAACATGCTCTACGGGGACGCACTTAGTAGGTCGGCGTAAATAATTCTTGTTGGAATAAAGCAGGGAGCAGGGAGCAGGGAGTAGGGAGAGAAAGAGTTTGAGCCTTATTTACTTTTCTTTACACAGTTTGATTTTTTTGCACCGACTTACTTTTACAAGAAGCTCATCTTATAAGCTTTTCGCGCTCATTTGAATGGTATGTTTATTTATGCGCCCGCCATAATAATAGAGCAAAAATGATAAAGTATGAATGATGAATTCAAAAATATTCCTGATTCATATTTTCTCTTTCATAAATTTTTTCGATGAAAGCTATTATTAAGAGTTATCATGGGTGAATTATTATCAGTTCTTCAACTAGGCCAGCCAATACTACGTCAAAAAGCTTCCTTTGTTGAAAACATCAACGATGAGCATATTCAAAAACTGATTGACGATCTCATAGTGACAGTTGCTCAGGCTAACGGTGTTGGTATTGCTGCACCTCAAGTAGCCGAATCTTGTCGTTTATTTATTGTTGCCTCTCGCCCCAATCCCAGATATCCCAATGCTCCAGAAATGGAACCAACTGCGATGATTAATCCCAAAATCATTGCCCATTCGTCGGAGATAGTCAAAGGCTGGGAAGGTTGTTTGTGTGTTCCAGGAATTAGGGGGCTAGTTCCCAGATACCAAGAAATTGAAGTGGAATACACAGACCGACATGGCAAAACGCAAAAGCAGGAATTTACTGATTTTGTCGCTCGTATTTTCCAACATGAATATGACCACCTTGATGGTATAATCTTTCTGGATAGGCTGGAAAGTACTCTGGATATAATCACAGAACAGCAATATCAGAAACAACTTGTTAACAATACTTAACTATAAATCATTCTGAAGAATGAATATTCACCTAAGAAATTAAGGTACACTTAACCTATTGTTAACCATCTGGCTTGACGCAGTAATCGGGTAAATGGTCAAAACTCTCAGTAGTAGCGAGAGAGTAAGTCCTCAGGAAAAAGAGCCTGTGGATTTATTCTTGTCTCAGCAATTAAGCGATGAATCAAGTGAAACTATTAAGAAATCTGGTGCAGAGTCACTGATGCAGCCACCCATAGTTGAATTGCAAGTTGTTCATGCAACAACAGGACGTGTTAGAATCCGCGCTACTGACGGTAGTAATAACTCGATATTTGAAACCATCTCTCAACACTTACGAAAGCAAGACGGGGTGAGGGAAGTCTTTGTCAATGAGCAAACAGGCAGTTTAGTTGTTAACTTTGATGAGAAGAAACTGCCCTTGGCTCAAATGTTGGAACGACTCCAGCAATTGAATATATATCCATTGCAAGCTTCGCCTCAGACAGGAAGTCTGAAAGACCCTTTCGCGGCATGGAAATCTCCTAATTTTTGGAAAGAGCAAGGCATTTCGTTTATTCCCTTATTCACGGGATTGGCAGTCACTGGAGGACTCGGAATCAGTGGTTTGGCATCGATTCCAGTTTACTATGTGACAGCAAATGCGACTCGTCGGGTGATAGACGAACTCCAATCAAAATCACAAACAGGTGCAGCCCCTTCTTCGCAAAAACCAAAGGATAATAAGTCTTCGATAAAACCTAATACAACTGACCAACCTTCATTATCGAAAGTGGAGGATAAATCTATTGAACCAGCAGCACAGCCAGCAGAAATTGCTTACAGCGTAGTTCATGCGATTCCAGGACGTATTCGGTTGAATGTGCCTCGAATTGGACGCGATCGCGCCTATGCACGACGACTCGAAAGGTTACTCAAAACAGAACCCCAAGTGACAAACGTACGCGTCAGTTCGGATGCTGCATCTATTGCTATTACCTATAAATCAGAGATTCCAGTATCTCATTGGGTTGGTTTGATGCTATTGGCAGACAAGACAATTGCGCCAACAAACCCCATAAATATAGAAGAGCAAGCGCTGACACAACCAGTTGCTCAACACAGCGAAGAACCTGCCAAATCAACTGCGCAAACAAACGCTAGAAAGAGAAAAACAAACCACGCGCTGACACAACCAGTTGCTCAACAGGGCGAAGAACTTGCCAAATCAACTGCGCAAACAAACGCTAGAAAGAGAAAAACAAACCACGCGCTGACACAACCAGTTGCTCAACAGGGCGAAGAACTTGCCAAATCAACTGCGCAAACAAACGCCAGAAAGAGAAAAACAAACCAAGCGTTGACACAACCAATTGATCAGCCCAGCCAAGAACCTCCGAAATCAACAACGCTAAAAGAGCAACCCATAGTAGAAACAGCTGGTCTGTGGTCTGATTTTAAATCTCCAGCTTTGAATACAGCTCTATCCTTCATGGCGAACTTTCCATTAGACCGTGTTTCAGACCAAGGAATACTGGAGGACATAAATGGCTGGTTTAACAACGCAATTAGCATCCCAATCATATAGAGAATCTCAGATCGTAGAACAACAGACTAGTTATCCAACAGCAAAGGCAAATTGTGTGATCGCTTACAGTATTGTCTATGCAACTTCTGGTAGCGTAGGCTTTTGTGTCCCTCAAATATCTGTAGATCCCACATATGTGCAGCGCTTGCTAACTTTGCTTGCTTGTGATCCTCGGGTTATAAGTCACAAAGTTAACAAGAACGCAGGATCTATTGTCATAGATTACCAACCTGGAGTGCCAGATGTGGAGATGCGTCTGTGTTTGGCTAGTATTATTGAGTTTGCAGGCAAACCAGAAGAAAAGCCAGCCAGTTCATCCTTCGTATCTCAAGCAGCTAGTTGTCCGAGTGTTGCACAAGAAAAAGAGAATGGTTATGAACCTGTGGGGGCAAACGTCTTATCTGATCCTGGACTTGTCAGGATGGAAACATCTTTGGACTCTAAATTAGAGACAGCGAAAGTATCCCCAAGCCCCCAATTAAAAGGAGTAGACAAGATACCGAAGTTGTCAAACCAGTCCAATCATACTCCTGAGAAGACTGACAACAAAACAAAGCAACCAGCAAAAGTAGCATATAGCATTGCTCATGCCATTCCAGGACGAGTACGTTTTCGTATACCTCGAATAGCCAAAGATTCAAAATACGTCCAACGGTTGGAGGCGTTGCTTAAAGGAGATCCTTTTGTCACTGGCGATAGCGCCTTCGGGGTGGGCGTTCTGCGCCATCGCGTGAATAGCGCCGCAGCCTCAATTGTCATTACCTACAAGTCCAGAACTTTGCCCAATTCCAAAAAACGTTCTTTAAACCTTTTGGAACAGGTCATATCATATTTATCCACTCTAATTGAATCTGCTGCTAGCGATGGTGTAGTTTCCATGAGTCAACCAGAAGAGACTCTTACTCACTTTTGCAAATAAGGCAGTCAAATTCAAGCCCCACCAAGTCTCAAGGCAGTTGTCTTTGAACTGCCTGAAGTACCCTGTCTTAATCTCAAAACAGCAGATTTTTAAAAGTCCGATTTGAACAAACTTTGTATAAGAGAGAAGAAATGGCAAAACTCAGTGTGCAACTACCAACTTCCAGAAGTGATGTATCCCAAGTAGCTGTAACAGCAAAAAATGGGATTTCTAGAGTTGAGAGTAATGGACACTCAAATGGACACCCACTGGTTAAGTCTTGCGAAGTTCCATACACTATTGTGCATAGGCTCCCGGAAAGACTGAGGTTGCGAGTACCTCGTTTGCTTTATGATGCGGATTATGCACAGCGTCTACAAGTGTTATTAGAAGCTGACACCCTTGTGGCAAGTGTTCGTATTAACCGTGCAGCGGCGTCACTAACAGTGACTTATAAATCCAGCAAAGTTTCAGATACTAAGATATATTCGCATCTGGATCATTTAATTCAAGCAGCTAGTGAAGTCGTCGTTGTTAAACCCTCCCAGCCACAACCTGCATCGGATGCAGAAGAAAAACCTTGGCCAGGAATGCAACTTTCGGCTTTGGCCACGACTTTAGCTGTATTGAGTGGACCGCTAGGATGGTCTATTCCGCCTGTTATGGTTGCAGGAAGCATAACCCTTGCCACATTACCTGTTTTTAAACGAGCTTGGGAGGGAATCAGGGATGAGCGAAAACTGAATATTGACTTTCTAGATTTTATTGCTATTGCCATTACCACAGTCCAGGGTCAATTTCTCACACCTGCGCTGATGTTGAGTTTGATTGAAATTGGCGAGAATATACGCGATCGCACGGCTCGTTCTTCAGCTCAACAAACTCTGGATCTACTCAGTTCTCTCGGACAGTTTGTCTGGGTGGAACGCGATGGCGAAAAGGTGCAAATTCCGATCCAAGATGTGGTGCGAGGCGATACAGTCATAGTTTACCCCGGCGAACAAGTTCCAGTTGATGGTACTATTCTACGAGGTAAAGCGCTACTGGATGAGCAGAAACTCACTGGTGAGTCTATGCCTGTCTTGAAGAAAAAGGGACAAACCGTTTACGCCTCAACTCTCATGCGCGAGGGACGAATTTATATTTCGGCGGAACGGCTAGGTAATGATACTTGTGCTGGACAGAGCATTCGGTTAATGCAAGAAGCTCCCGTCCACGATACCCGTATGGAAAATTATGCTCTGAATATTGCTCAAAAAGCAGTTGTGCCAACTTTGCTACTTGGCAGTGCAGTATTTGCCCTAACTCGTAACCCAGCACGAGCAGCCAGTATCTTCACTCTCGATTTATGCACGGGAATTCGTGTCTCAATACCAACAACGGTATTAGCAGCACTAACATACTCAGCGCGGCACGGTGTTCTGATTCGTAGCGGACGAGCACTAGAAAAACTTGCAGAAGTTGACACGATTGTGTTTGATAAAACAGGCACACTGACGAAAGGTGAAGTGGCTGTTGTTGGTGTCGAAAGTCGAAATCCTGCAACATCAACAACACGAGTGCTGGAACTTGCAGCAGCGGCTGAGCAGCGCCTGACTCACCCAGTGGCGGAGGCGATCGTCCGCTATGCTCAAGAACAAGGAATACAAACGCTTTCCCGTAGTAAGTGGGACTACCAACTTGGTCTAGGTGTCCGTGCAGATATTGACGGGGAAACTGTTTACGTGGGTAGTGAGCGGTATCTGCGTCAAGAAGGCGTTGAGATGGATCTCAATGGACATCAAAAGCAGGCAACTTCAGTCATTTATGTTGCTAGCAATGGTCAACTTCAAGGTATGATAGAGTATAGTGACGTACTCCGTTCAGAAAGCCGAGAAGTTATCACAGCGCTGTTGACAGTCGAAGGTGTGGAAGTCCACATGCTGACTGGGGATAACAAACGAACTGCTAGCGCTGTAGCCTCTCAATTGGGAATTCCTCCAACGCACACCCACGCAGAAGCTTTTCCTGAGCAGAAAGCAACTGTTGTCCGTGAGCTACACGAACAAGGTAAGACAGTTGCATTTGTTGGTGATGGAATCAATGATTCGCCAGCTTTAGCCTATGCTGATGTTTCTGTTTCCTTCGCCAATGGTTCTGAAATCGCTCGCGAAACAGCAGACGTAGTGCTGATGCAGAATGACTTGCATGGTTTGTTGGAGGCGATTGAAATTGCCCGCAATGCTAGGCAAATAATTCAGCAAAACACAGGTCTTATTGCTGTTCCTAACGTAGCAGCATTAGCGATCGCAGTTTTGTTTGGTCTTAACCCCCTAGCAGCAACTGTAGTTAACAATGGCTCAACAGTTGTTGCCGGAGTTAATGGTTTGCGCCCAATTCTTAAAAACCGCAAACAAAAAGCTCTACCATCAGCAAGATAAGATGATAGCTATCTTAACGATAGTAGACTAAACAACTTTATCAAATTTTTCCCGTTCACAGGAGGAAAATAATCATGGCACCTAAAATTACTGATTTTGTTGAAGACGCTGGCGCACCTGGTATTATAGCCGGTATTGGAGCAGTACTCCTCGCACCTGTCGTTATTCCGATTGTGACAGGTATTGGTAAACCCATTGCCAAATCAATCATCAAAGGCGGACTTGTTCTTTTTGAAAAAAGCAAGGGAGCCGTTGCAGAAGTTGGCGAAAGTTGGGAGGATATGGTAGCCGAAGCAAGAGCAGAACTTGCTGAAGGAAGACAGCTACCAGCAGTTGATGTTGCGGGTTCCCCTGTTGACCATACGCTCGATAATGGTGCATAGCTTTCGATTCATTTCGTGTTCCTTGGCTGAGCCAGGGAACACCAAGGAAATTCGTAGTTCTTGACAGTTATCAGTTATCAGGTAGGAAACGGACTCATCCACTCCTTGTTCCCTGTTCCCTGTTCCCTGTTATACGAATTACGAATTCCTGAATTAGGAGGATAATTACGTGTCAAAAAATGGTTATATTAATCTCACTGATATGCCAAAAGTTATTGAAGAAAAATCTATAAAAAAAGCTTTTCAACCAATATCTACGCGGGTTGTCAGTTCTACTCCAGGAAGACTGCGTTTGAGAGTTGCACAGCCACACCGTCAATCTGGTGACATGCAACGGATTGCCAATGCGCTGCAAGCAAATCCTAATATTAACCAAGTACGGACTAATATTCAAAATGGCAGTATCGTCATCAATCATGATGGTGACGATGCAAGTCTTGACAATCTTTACGCGACATTACGTGATTTAGGAATTATTTTTGGTGATGTTGCATTAGGAAAATCTGAGGCAGCAGCAGAAGTATCAAATGCGGTTGTTGACTTGAATAAGCGAGTTAGACAAGCGACGAATAATGCTGTTGATTTGCGCTTGCTTTTTCCTTTGGGGCTGGGTGTGTTTTCTATTCGGCAGTTATTGACAAAGGGATTGCAATTGGAAACTATTCCTTGGTATGTGTTAGGTTGGTACGCTTTTGATAGTTTTCTTAAATTGCACGCTACGAGTCAAGCACAGTCAAGTAAAGAGTAAAAGGTGGGTAGCCTTAAGTAATTCAAAATTCAAAATATGCCCTATATCCAGAGGACACGCTGCGCGAACGGGCAGGCTGCGCGAACAAAATTCAAAAAACCAGTTAATTTGTAGGGGAGCCAGTGCTGCAGGAGGGAAACCCTCCTGCAGCACTGGCGTTGGGCACTGTACATCAATCACAAAGACAATTGCAAGGTGAGTAGAGTGCCCACCCTACTGCCGTGTTATTTGTAGGGGCAAAGGCTAGCCGTGCTCTGGTCATTGCAAATCTTGGGTATAATGGCGGAAATCTATGAAAACGTGCTAACTGGATAAAGTTAAATAAATTATGCAACCTGCTTTACACATTACAACCCATGTTTTACCAGGAAACAAAATAGAAATTCAAATTCCAGAAGCAAAAGAAGGTGACACAGTTGATATCTTTGTCCTCTTGCCTGACAAACCACCATCAAAACGAAGTTCTGTTCTAGAGTTAATAGAACAAATCCGTAGTAAACGTCCGTTTAGAACTACGGAGAATATAGATAGATAACTGCAAGAGGAACGAGATTCATGGGAAAGCTAGTACTTCCCAAATCTGGTATTGTCTATGTAGACACATCAGTCTTGATTTATACTATAAAAGGTCATCCTGATTATTATTCATTACTCCAACCCTTATGGTTGAAATTTCAATTAGGTGAAATTGAAATTGTTAGCAGCGAAATCATAATTATGGAAGTATTAGTCTTGCCATTGAGAAATGTAGATACATCTCTCATTGCAGACTATGAACAACTGCTTTTTTCATCAAAAATACAATTAATTCCTATCAGGAAACCTGTGCTAAGAGAAACTGCAAATCTCCGGGCAACCACTAATCTTAAAACACCCGATGCCATTCATGCTGCTACAGCTTTGTCTGTAAATTGTACCCAATTTCTGAGTAACGATAAAGGCTTCCGTCATATTGTTGATTTACCCGTTGTTGTCCTCAGTGAAGTTTTGGCATCTTGAACCTTTTGATCCCTCGTTCCTATGCTCTGTATGGGAATGCCTCAAAGGAGGCTGCGCCTCCGAATGATTATATTGAGGCGAAGCCTCAAGTTATGCATTCCTTGGCAGAGCCAAGGAACGAGGAAAGTGGGTAAAGTCCTCACCCTACGTTGGATTCGCGTTCATTACTATCTCACCGCAGCACAGTTACTAGTAGGTGCTGGCTGCGATCGTTGTGGACCAGTCTTGGTAGGATCATAAGCTACCAAGACCACCTCACCTTTTTCGTTATATATCCAACCCTGTGCTGGTATTATCTCTTTGACTGGTGGCTTTTGAGATGGCTGCTTTTGTGTTGTACTTGTTGAACTTACCGTACTGGCGACAGGTTTAATTAAATCAACGCGCACATTGTCACTACTAAGGATTTTATTTGGATCAGTTGGAAGTCCCCCGCGTCCGGTTATGGTGAAAGTACTACCAAAACCTTTTATGCAGGGATTTTGGGCAACCTGCTGTGCCGGATCAACCACAGTTTCTGTCAATTCAAATAACCCTTGGGTGGGGTCAATATCAACTACATTAATTTGCACATTACCACTCGACTGGCTATTTACCCCTGTGGCGGTGATATCACTTGTGTTTGGGGAAGTAGGATTGCGAGACTGAAAGCCAAAAATACCTCGGCTATTGATTTTAATATTACCACCACGGGAATTAGCAGAGTTAGCAGTGATGTCGCTATTGTCAAAGCCAACCAGGACACCGGTATTAATATTGATGTTGCCACCAATAACGTTTTCTCCTGTGGCGTTGGTAGTGATGTTACTGTTGCGACGCAATACCAAATCCTTAGAGTTTATAAGAATGTTACCTTGTCCGCCGGTTGTATTGGCACTAATTGCTCCCTTATTGTCCAGTCGAATAGAATCCGCTGTAATTCCTAGGTTACCTGCATCTCCCGACCCTTCCGTACCTACACTGACTATACCGCCATTTCTCACATTCAACTTTCCTACGTCAATTGTTAAGTTTCCCCCTTTACCTATGCTATTTCCGCCCACTCCTGCAGCTATTTCTGCTGGATAGTTTTGATTTTGGGCTATACCTATCCCAGAAACGTCTATTTGATTTGCTTTAATTGCTAAATTGCCCCCTTGTCCTTCTCCTAGTGTACGAACTGATATTCGCCCACCATCTTGCACAAGCAAGCGTCGAGTTTCAAGATATACATCACCAGCATTTCCTACCCCTACATTAGTGACAGGTGCACCTATCAAACTTTGATCTGTGTATTTATCTACACCTATTATTTCTATTGAATCCGAAGCACGAATTGTTAATTTGCCTGCATTTCCTATACCGTAACTAGATGTATCTATCTTTCCTCCATTTCTTACTTTTAACGTTTCAGTTGCAATAGTTACGCTTCCCCCTGCACCTCTATTGACTTCTGTATTCCTAGGATCTAATTGAATACCCGAAAATATACCCGTAGTAAAGAAATTATTCGCATCTGGTGTATTGAAAATATCAATATCCGAGGCACGAATGATTACATTTCCTGCATCTCCTCTTCCAAAAGTCGCAGTCTGTACTTTGCTACCGTTACTAATACTCAAATGCTTTGTTTCAACTGTCAGTGTGCCTCCTCTTGCTGGTTCTTGACTTCCTAAGTCAGCTTGAGCAAATAAACCACCAGGAGCACCTGTACTACTATCTGGTATTATCGGTATATCTCCGCTCAATTCTACTGAATCAGAAGCCTTTACTGTGAGGTTTCCAGCAATTCCCTTGCCAAAAGTTGAAGCAGATACTCGTGAATTTTGGACAACCAAACGCTTAGTGTTGATGGTTAAATCTCCTCCTTTTCCCGTGCCTCCTGGTCCCACATCAGTGGTCACAAAAGTGTCCCCTTCAATTTTTCCCCTAGTATCTACTACTTCTACTAATTCATCGACTTTAATAAACAAATTGCCTGCGTTTCCTTCTCCATATGTGTTGGCAGTCAGTTGAGCGCCATTCCTTAAAGACAAGGAGCCAGAAGAAATAGTAATGTTACCCCCATTACCCGTCGTCCCCGTGTCCACATAGCTGAAAATCCCACTGGAAAATCCGCCACCAACTCCAGCAATCGTCACTGGTCCTGTAACATTCACTGTGACATTGCCTGCATTCCCCCTTCCAGCTGGCTGGGTAGAAGATTTTTCGCGAACTAGGGTTATCAGTTGAGCACCATCCTTGAGTGAAAGTGAAGCAGCATTAATGTTGATATTGCCACCATTGCCCACACCTCCTGCTTCCACAGTGGTGAGGATGTAACTGTTACTGCCTGCAAGCTCAACAGCATCAGACGCTCGCACCGACACATTGCCTGCATTTCCTCGTCCATAGGTGCTGGCAAGCAATTGCGCGCCATCGCTTAAAGAGAAGGAGCCAGTTGTAATATTGATATTGCCACCATTGCCTTGTGATGTTGCCAGTACATCATTGGTCACAGCTGCACCCGATAAAGCGTTATAAGATTTGCTGTTGATGAAAATATTACCTGCATTGCCAGAAGCACCAGCAATTGTCTGGTTGGCTACACCAGCGCTTCTTTGACTCAGCCCAACACCAGAGATATTAAAATTATTTGCATTAACAGTAATATCCCCTGCATTTTCCACTCCCTCAGTTCCAGCTACCAAGCGTCCACCATTGGTGGCACTAAAAGTATTTGCATTAACTACAATGTCTCCTCCTCCATTCCCCCGTACAGCCACTCGTGCATCATTCGCCAGGGTGATATTCGACAGCAAACTACCATTAGGGAAATTAAGTTTAAAAGTATTACCATTAACATCTAGTCCAACTGTTCCTACTCCAGCTAATCCTCCTAACTCCACTCGTCCGCCTGGTACTGTGATTTTTCCATTATCTGAGTTGATGTCACCACCAACTAATACCAAAGAGTTTCCAGAAGGAACAGCAAGACCAATAGGATTACCATTATTATCAACAATTGTCGGCTGATTGGACTGATTAGTGATATTTCCCGGATTATCCCGAAACCTCAACCCAATCGGAACATTTATAGTTAACAACGGCGGTGCTTGCGGATCAGTTGCACTAAACTCAAACCCATTGTCAAACAGGAAACTGTGCGCTGTGGTCCCCAAAAAGGAACCACCAATATTCAAACTGGCATTTGGTCCAAAAATAATCCCGGCAGGATTGAGTAAAAATAAGTTTGCCTTGCCTAGTGCTCTAATCACACCATCAATATTAGAAATAGAACCACCTGTCACTCGACCGATAATGTTTCGCACATCAGCTGCATTATTAAAGTTAGCCGAACCACCTGTAGGTACAGAAAATTCTTTGAAGCTGTGAAAAAGGTTTCCTTGCCTTGTTGTCCCATCATTGATATTGAAGTTTTTGCCATCAGGAGTGGTAACTGTAGTAGATACAGTTCCATCAGAAGTCACCTGTTGGGCTGTGACGCTGTTTATAGAAGTAGTCAAACCCCCTATGGCGCATAGGGGTAAAGTGATTAAAAAGAGCGAATATGCTTGACAAATGCTACGCGATGCTCCATTGCAGCTGCTAAGCGATGCTACCAAGGGGAGCCGCGCAGGGTGCGATGCTGCAAAGCAGCCGCTACGCGAACGCCTATCATATTTCATAAATTTAAAATGGTTGTATGTTACAGCAATTTTAGGGTAAATAGACCACACTGTAGGGGCGCAAGGCATTGCGCCCCAACGATTGATTGTGGTTCAAATAGATGAAAAACGCTGTAATAAAAATGATTTTAATTGAAAGGCTGTTTTTTAAAAAATCAAAGTTAATGAATTAACACAATTAGCAGGCGTGAGGATGATTGCAGGTTGGGCATCAAATTACTCAAAACTCCCTCTCTACGAGACGCTACGCTAACAAAACCTCACCCTGCCCTATCGGGCAGGGTGAGGTTTTGGTAAGAGCCAAAACCCGGTTGGGGTGACGACTGTGGTGTCACAAGAACCGTTTACCGGCTACTTTTCAAAACAGTTGTGCCAACAGAATTTTCTAATTCTATATCCTCCAAAAACATTTCGTTGATGGTTTTTTGGCGGTCAATCATCATCTGTCGCACCCAAGAAGAATGACCTTGCTCAATGTATTTACCAATGCAGTAGGCAGAATACTCAATATGTTTCGTTTCGTCGTAAATTAACAAATCGGACATCCGAGTTACCTTTGGTAAATCCTCAGGTGTGGCATAGGCTTGCAGTACAGGGCGCAGCAAAAGTTGCAAGATTAATGCCCGTATTTCCAAAAAATTAATTTGGATAATTTCATCCATCACCAATAATTCGTCCATAGTCTTCTCAGGAGAAGGTGTTTCTATGGGCGGATGTTTGTGGTGATAGTATTTAGGCGAAAAAGCTTGCAACTTAGCTCGGAAATCCGCCTCTATTTGTGTAGGAAACAGAATATTGAGTAGCGCTACAAACATGAGGGAATGGCGCGACTCATCAATGGAGTGATTGCGAACCAACTCAGCAAACTCCTGATTTTCGATCCCCTGCGAAAATTGCCAAACTTCTTTTGATCCAGTTCCTTCTTCAGCCGCATTCACCATTAAGGAGTTAGTGAACCACTCAGGATTACGGGCGAACTGACGATATAAATTACCGTACCATGCCATGCCGTGCGGTGGTGGGTGAATCTCACACGCTTCAATGAGAACAGTTTTATAATCCCCAAAAATTTGGCAGTCATAACGTTGGAGGTAATTTAACGCTAACTCACTGACAATATTCATAACTCTCCTTAAGCAATGCCAACAGCAAATCGTCTCCTTTAAGAGTGACTAACTCCCACTTGATTCAAGGCTATGAGCTCTTAGGAATAGCGACAATGAGAATTTGGAAAGGACGTTTTGGAGGAATAGCGACAATCCGAATTGGAAAGTGGGTTTTCTCCCCATTAGAGATTTTATCTGTGGTAGTACTACCACCTTTTATTGATTGCAAGTCTTCTTCAGTTAAATCAAAACTAATTGGCTCGTTATCTAAATCTTCTACTTTGATACTTTCCATTTGTTCTACCTGGGTTTAATCTATGTCTATCTAGAATAATCTATTGATACGCAAGTCTGTTTTTTCATTTGAATGATTTTAAAAATGCTTTTCTATTTCTAGTACGCACTCATCACATACTTCGTTATCTGATGTTTATTCGAGATAGACTATTGTTTTGAATAATAGCATCCTAACAATACATTTTTATATATTTTTATGAATCTTAAATTATGTAAGAACGATAGAAATATTTGATTTTTGAGAGAATATTAAGGACACCGAAATCACGAGCATAAAAAGGCAGATTAAAAGCTTAATGTAGAGAAGTTGCATCAACGTCTCTACACCTGTGGAATTTATAGCACATTCGTGCCACGCTGAGTCCCAAGAGATCCTGTTGAGCGATCGCTTGAGGGGGGTTCCGACTCTATGACAACAAAGCCAGAAGCTCTATAAAAAACCTCAACGTGACGTTGCTCTAGCGTCTCTGAATCTTTGATAACGCGGTTGTCTGTCTTGGGGAACCGTCATCAATAAAACTTTTTCCAATAGCCAAGGAGCAATGCGGTTACACCACACGGCTACATGACTTTGCCATCCTACTAAGATTTCAGGTGAATTTCTTTGTAGTCCTTTAATCAATGCCTGAGCGACTTTCTGGGGAGTTATGGGTACTACCCAGCGAAACCACTCTAATTCTCGCACCATATCAGTATCGGTCAGGGATGGTAACAAGGCTACAATTCGGATGTTGTGTTTGGCTAGCTCACCGCGTAGGGCTTGAGTAAATCCTACAATTGCAAACTTGGTGGCTGAATAAGTCGCCATTGTTGGTGCAGCCACTTTGCCCATCAAGCTAGATACGTTAACGATTGTCCCTGAGCCTTGTGCTACCATGCGTCGGGCAACTAGACGAGTCATGGTATACATTCCGATTAAATTGACGTTAATCTCTACCTGCACATTTGGTAGTCGAGACTTTAAGAAGGGTGTTTGGTGGGCAACTCCAGCACAGTTAACAAGTAGATCTATTGGTCCATAATCTCGCCAAGCTTGGGCGATCGCAATATTCACTTCCACCACTTCAGACAAATCCAAAGGTAGGGTAATAGCCTCCACACCAAGCATCTCTATCTCAGAGGCTACTTCAGCTAAACAAGCACTGTCTCGTGCAACTAACAACAAGCGTTTTATTCCTTGTCTTGCTAATTCAAAGGCGATCGCTCGCCCAATACCACGTGAGGCTCCGGTAACAAGAGCCGTCTTTCCTTGAATATTCATCACTAAAACCTCGTGAGTTAAATCAGTGAACAGTGAACAGTTATCAAAATTTCAAATGACAACAACTACTGATAACTGGTAACTGATAGCTGACAACTGGTAACTGGTAACTGGTTGAACCAAATCCTTGGCAGTAAGAAAGCTTCTCTTACCGCATTCTTCGAGAAAAACTTTGGGTATATATTTAGTCAGATTTCAGTAAACTTTGAGTTGGACTGGCAATATGTAACAATCAAGCAAATTAACAACTGTCTCAAGTCGTCTTTAGTGTAGCCAAACGAGCAACAGAAATATCTCTTAGCTGTCTTACCGGAAAATTGGTGTAAACCAGTTAGAGAAATACCTTTCGGACAACACTACAATCAGTGAATCAGTGAAAAGCCAACAATTACGTGTAGCATAGATGGCACCTCTTTTAGATATAAGTGTCTACCAGAACCAACTGTCTTTGCATACGCTAGCAAGGGGATCAAGTACTTGCAACATTTCTTAACAACAATCATTAAGTTTTACTTAACTTTACAAAGCTCTCAGAAATGACGAAGGAGCAACAGTGCTTTATTCTTGGTTTTAGTAACTTCTAAATGAGGAGCGACAAGACTATGAAAAAGCTTATTAATAAACCTGAAGACTTTATACGCGAAAATTTAGAGGGTATGGCTGCGGCTCACCCCGATTTGATTAAAGTACATTATGAGCCTGCTTTTGTTTATCGAGCCGATGCACCAATACTAGGTAAGGTAGCAATTATTTCTGGTGGTGGGAGCGGTCATGAGCCAATGCACGCTGGATTTGTGGGGATGGGAATGCTGGATGCCGCCTGTCCAGGAGAGGTTTTCACTTCTCCTACCCCAGACCAAATGTTGGAGGCTGCAAAGAGAGTAGATGGTGGGGCTGGTATCCTTTATATCGTCAAGAATTACAGCGGCGATGTGATGAACTTTGAGATGGCAACGGAGTTAGCCCGTAGCGAGAGTATCCATGTATTAAGTATTCTGATTGATGATGATGTGGCAGTCAAGGACAGCCTCTATACTCAGGGACGCCGTGGTGTAGGCACAACAGTCCTAGCAGAAAAAATTTGTGGTGCGGCGGCACAGCAGGGGTATGATTTGCACAAGATTGCAGATTTATGTCGTTATATTAATAAAAATGGTCGAAGTATGGGAATGGCGCTGACTTCCTGCACAGTACCCGCGCGGATGACACCTACCTTTGAATTAGGCGATCGCGAAATCGAAATGGGCATCGGTATCCACGGTGAACCAGGACGCAAACGCATTAACCTCAAATCAGCCGATGAGATAACTGAGATGCTGGCGCTATCAATTATCGAGGATGCACCCTATACCCGGACAGTGCGCGAGTGGGATGAAGAAAAAGGCGAGTGGATGGATGTGGAACTGATTGATCCGGTTTTTCAGCAAGGTGATAAAGTACTAGCTTTCGTTAATAGTATGGGGGGTACTCCGATTTCTGAACTTTATATCATCTACCGCAAACTGGCTGAAATCTGCGAAAAGAAGGGACTGCAGATTGTGCGAAACCTGATTGGTCCTTATATCACTTCTTTGGATATGCAAGGTTGTTCGATAACACTGCTAAAGTTGGATGATGAGATGATTCGGTTATGGGATGCACCTGTAAAAACACCAAGTCTGCGATGGGGAGTTTGATGTATGGTGACAAAACAGCAGATTTTACGATGGTTGCAAACATTTGCAACCCAGATAGAGCAAAATAAAGATTATTTGACAGAATTAGATGCGGCGATTGGAGATGCTGATCACGGGATCAATATGGATCGCGGTTTCAAAAAGGCGATCGCTCAGTTACCGACTGTTGCAGATAAAGACATCGGTAGCATTTTGAAAACGGTGAGCATGACTCTCATTTCCTCAATCGGCGGTGCAAGTGGTCCTCTTTATGGGACTTTCTTTCTACGAGCAAGTACAGCCGTAGCTGGAAAGGAAGAACTCACTGCTGAAAATGTACTTCAAATGCTCAAAGCAGGATTAGATGGTGTCCTTGGGCGTGGTAAAGCACAAGTTGGCGACAAAACGATGATAGATGTCCTAACTCCGGCAGTTATCGCTTTTCAAGAAGCTGTTAGTCAGGGGGAGGGTACATTGGAAGCAATGCAACGTGCTGTAGCAGCAGCAGAACAGGGGGTGAAATATACTGCGCCGATGATTGCCAAAAAAGGACGAGCGAGTTATTTGGGAGAACGCAGCATAGGACATGAAGATCCAGGGGCGACTTCTTGTTATTGGATGCTGAAGAGTTTGTCGGAAGTGCTGGAAAGTTCTGGTGTATGAAGCAAAAGACTTCACCGCGTTTCATTCTGGAGATTCACCTAACTGCAAAGCCTCCCACTTAAAGGAGGCAAACTCAGCAGACAAGCGTAATAATTTTTTACTACACTTGTCTTGTAATGTTGAAATTACAGCTATTCGCCTAATTCAGCCCTATATTGATGGATGATTTCCTGTATTAATCCAAGAGATTTTACACTCTCGATAGCTTCAGTCAATTGAGAAAATTCATTCGGTGGCGGTAATTCCCCTCTTTTAATTTTATATTCGCTTTGTAATCTCTCTAAATGTGATTCTAAATACTTTTGAATCGGTTCTAGATATTGTGACACTTCTACATATTGTGGCACTTCTAGATATTGCGGAAATTTTTCTGCAATTGGCATTTGAACAGCTCCTAAGAAAAGTATAATGTTATTACATATTTCTTTTTTACAAAAAAGACATAATATACCCGGAAACTATCCGTAAATTTTTAGTGTCATTCTGCGATACGCCATTTGACGTCTGCGCTCCGCGCAATTGCTACTTGTAGATGCTGGTTTATTATATTTTTATATAAGACAATATTTAGCCGTATTATCTCGTACTCTTTTTTCTAAATAAAATATGATTCCTATAGCAGGTAAGCTTAGCTGAAGCTCAAATTATAGTACAATTGAACCATGAAAATTATATGGTTTCGACGAGATTTACGATTAACTGATAATGAATGCGTAGCAGAAGCATCAGCCAATGACGCCCCCGTATTGCCCTGTTTTATAATCGACCCGTGGTTTTATCAAAAATGGACAGACGTGGGTAAAGCACGGGTAAGATTTTTGTTTGAATCTTTAGAGAACCTTGACCAAAATTTACGCTCTTTAGGTAGTCATCTGTACTTCTTTGAAGGGGACTCCGTAAATATTCTGCAAGAAATGACTCAACAATTGATCCAGCAAGGACACAAACCGAAACTTTACTTCAACCGTGATGTACAGGTTGAATACGGAATTGAACGCGATAGCACTATCGTTAATTTCTACCAACAACTTAACCTTGACTACCACATTGGTCTAAACAACTTTGTGCAAATCGACGATGATCACCGCGACCAATGGTTTGACGAATACTATACCTACGTTAGACAAACATCTCACCCAACTCCTATTCACATTAACACCCCACAGATATCTTTCAACCTACCCCAACTTACTTTTACTGAACTCAAACACAAGTACCACGCTTTTTACGAAACGAAGAAAGTGTACTTCAAAGGTGGAGAAACGCAAGCGCAAAAAACTTTAGACTCATTTCTTACCAAAAGATTTTATGGGTATCATTGGAAACTCTCCCGCCCGTGGGCGGCACAACAGAAGGCAACGTCCCATCTTTCCCCTCATTTAACATTTGGTACAATCTCTGTGAGAAATGTGTACCAGCGTACAAAGGCACGAGCTACAGAATTTGCGGATACACCCAAAGCAGAATTTTCCTTAAAAGCATTTCGCGATCGCCTGCGTTGGCACGATAGTTTTACGCAGCGGTTGTATTTTCATCCAGAAATAGCACATACAAACTTTTATCCGGAGTTTGATGAGTATTACCGACTAGATGAACTTACTCAACAGCAGCAAGAATTATTTCATGCTTGGCAAGAGGGTATAACTGGTTTTCCAATGCTTGATGCGAGTATGCGTCAACTTAAAGCAATGGGCTGGATGAATTTCCGCATGCGAGCGATGTGTGCTACTTTCCTGACTATTAATTGCGGTATCTCTTGGCATCATGGAGCAAAACATTACATGAACTGCTTGGTAGATGGCGATTTAGCTATTAACAATTGGCAATGGCAGATGCAAGCTGGTATTACTAATCCCCTCAGTGACACTTTCCGCATATATAATCCCAATAAGAATATTGAAGAAAAAGACTCAGATTTGCGCTTCATTTACCACTGGATACCGAAGTTACTCGGATATAGTTTACCTGAAATTCTTGAAGGCAAGTATATAGAGCATGGTTTATACCCATCACCAATTTTAGATTGGGCGCAGACCAGGCTGGTTAATGGCAAGATTGTTTCAGATATTCGTAAGCGTGTGAAACAACGACTACTGATTGAAGGTGGCAAGGAGTGCGAAAACGCTTTAGCAACTAAAACAGCAGTAAATAAATACGTTGAATCCAAAGATAAACAGTACCAACAATTTAAGAAATTGGAATCACAATTTGGGCACTAAGGGAGTGCGCTTCCTTAGAACTTTCTCCCAATTACTCCCTTCCTACCATAAGATTACCGTTCTTCTTCTCTTCTTTCTTTGTGTGCTTCGCGTCTATGTCCTGCGGACACGCTGCGCTAACGCGGTTCATTCAAATAGGTATTCTTCGAGCGATAACGCAGTAGCACTCTAACACTAGAGGTGAGAAGCATGTGCATAAGTTAATTTTTCTGCACCTAATAAAAGGCAGGTGAGTACATCACTACCCGCCCTAACCATCGGGTTTCTTAATTCCTCTCGTCTTCTATGCCCCTCGCCTTTGATGGTGAGGGATTTTATTTTATAACATAGCAAGCATTCGTAACACCCTAGGATGCTCTAGCAGAACACCGAGATAATGCTTGCTATGTAGCGGTTACGGATGTTTTTTCTAAAACTAACTGACCACCGCAAAAGCTAGATTTTTTGTACATCCGGATACTGCACAAAAAACTCTACCATCCTTTAGAGGCCATCGTTTTGGTGCATTTGTTCCTGCCAAAGGGAAGAACTTTTGGTTCCTTTATGCTGCTTGTCTTTTTTCTTTAATTCCATGTAAACATTAATCTCGTTAACTTCTATATCATGCTCAATTCTGGTTACTATCCAGTTCTCCTTTTTTAGGTAAATTTCCTCTCCTATTCTGGGAATAAACTCTAGATCATAGAATTTTTTTAGAAAATCCTTTTGGTTTTCTTCCCATAAGATTACTTTGACTGCTTCTTTGCTCATTGATTCAGTAGTTTAAGGAAATAAGGGAGCAAGTTTATCTTAAGTAATTAATTTCTGAATTACTGCTTATCTCAAACCAACTTTTGTCTTATTCATGTAATACGCTAATTCACTTGAGATAGCAATCAATTTTAGAGTGATGCGTTACGCCTGAAGGCGTCTCTTGCTACGCGCGATCTGCAGCTTTGCTGCAGCGCTAGTCCCGCAATGAGCATAGCGTGCCGCAGGCATAGGGGGCGCACTCAAAGGACGCTATCGCCTCTGGTTGACTGTCAACTAGTTAATTCCTTACAATAAAGTAGGAATTTTTATAAAAGTAAGGAAAATTCATGTCCATTGCTACAATTACTAGTAAAGGTCAGACAACTATCCCAAAGGAAATTCGGGAGAAACTAAACTTGCGTCCAGGCGATCGCATTAATTTCATTATTGAACCAGACGGCAAAGTCTACATTCAGCCGGTGAATATTCAAGTTGAGGAATTGTCTGGTATCCTCCATAAGCCAGAAAGGAAACCAGTCTCTTTCGAGGAAATGAATGAAGCAATTGAGCAATGTGCTAATAACTTGTCATGAATGGACTAGATACTAACGTTCTAGTTCGTTATCTAGTTCAAGATGACATCGAACAAGGTAGACTTGCGGCGGAGTACATCAAGCACGTTAAGGCAAGTGGTGAAACCTGTTTCATCAACAACATCGTTCTTTGTGAACTCGTTTGGGTACTCAAAAGTTCCTATAAACTCAGCAGAAGTGAAATTATCGACGTTCTTGAAAAAATACTGAGAACGGATGCATTTGACTTTGAAAACAGAGAAACGGCTTGGTTATCGGTACAGGACATGAAAAAGGGAAAAGCTGATTTCTCGGACTATCTTATTGTGAAGTTAAACAAGCAAGCAAGCTGTACTGAAACCGCTACATTTGACACAAAATTCCAAGAAGTTGAGCAAATCCGGTTACTTTCTACTTACAAAAATGCTTAAAGAATCTCTGATAAGTCACATGGCTGGAGATTCACCTAACTGCAAAGCCTCCCACTGCGCCGAAGCAAACTGGGAGCATCCCAAATGTTTAAATTGCCCTCAGACTATAAGTCTGGGGCTACACAAACAAAGCCTGCCTCCGCAGGCTAGAATCAGTCCACGTAGGTGGACTTCGCCTGTGTAGCCGAGCCAGTGCGTTGCGGGGGTTCCCCCCGTTGTAGCAACTGGCGTGCGATTTCTAATCGCCAGGTCTTTTTGCTTTAGCTGTGATTAGGAAGCTATGGTTGGATGGCAAAATTACCATAGACAATCTGGAGCAACTTTATCAAGACCTGGTAGCAATCAATTTTAGAGTGAGGCGATCGCTCTTCCATGAAATATTTGAGCACTAAACCACAGTGAAATGACCAGGCGTTAACATAAAAGTAAGCAAGATAAAAATTTCCCTTTTCTACAAAAAGTACCTGTGATACCGATTAATCTTGACTCGCTCATCAGCGCAATTACTGGTATTGCCAACCCAATCATTAAAGAAAAGCTTCTGCGTAACGAAATAGTCATCAAATTATTAAAGCAATTTAACCTTGATCCTGAGCATCCTCCCGCTGATTTCAGTGGTGTTTACGCCTATACCTTGGTAGAATACGGCGTTGGTAAACCCAAGGCATTCCTGGAACTTTTCCGCGAAGAAAAAATCAAACAAGCTTTCCGTAAAGCACTAGACCACAACAACCCCTCAATTCTTCTGTCTGAAGTTGATGTTTTTCTCGATACCTATGCCTTGGGTGATGAAATCAAAACCTTGGGAATTAACATCAGGCGAGAAATCGCCGCATTTGCCACGGTTTTTATCGAAGTTGCCAAGCGCAGCCGGACACCTGCTGATGTTTTGATGAACCAGCAGATAGGTTCTCTACATAAAAGGATAGCGAGTATCCAAGAACAACTCGAAAGGTTGCCGACACTGGAAGGCATTAGAACAGAGATGGCGCGGTTAGCAGCACAGAGTGTAAAGACGTCGAATGCAACGTCTCTAAATGAAAAGAAATGTAAAGCCATAGCCTTAGCCCAGCAGATGCAAGGCTGGTTTGAAACCTTGGGCTACCGCTTTGAAAAGTATGAAGTTTGGGAAGACAATTATTTTGAGTGGATTATTGACGTTCCGGCACGACGTAATCGATATGACCGGATTCTTGTACGTGGAATTGAAGGTGAGGCGGGATTGAGTGATGTCATGGCTTTGCGTGAGTCGGTGGAGGCGCAAAGAACTGATGAAGGTTGGTTGGTAACGGCAAGGCGAATTTCACGGGCGGCGCGTGATGAAGTGGAGAAACCAGAAAATCGCCAGCTTGATTGTTATACTTTTGACGAACTGATAGATCAGGATGCTGACTTCGGTGATTATCTCGACTGGCTAGAAGCGGAAGTTAAACGACGAGAAATCGACAAAAAATATGTGCCGTTGGCTTGTACTAAAGAAGAATTTGACTCACTTAGCAAGCGCAGGATAGGAGTCAGTCGTTACGATGAACGCGACGGCTGGATTGATGGTTATCTTGATGTGTGGTTAGATGACCCTGCTAAGGAGCATATCTCTATTTTAGGGGAATTTGGCACTGGAAAAACTTGGTTTGCTTTTCATTATGCGTGGATTGCACTACAACGTTATCGGGATGCGCAAAAACGCGGCGTTGAACGTCCTCGGCTTCCTCTGATAATTACGCTGCGCGACTATGCCAAAGCACTCAATGTTGAGAATGTTCTGGCAGGTTTCTTTTTTACGCAACATAATATTCGCTTAAATAGCGAGGTGTTTGACCAGCTTAACAGCATGGGTAAGTTGCTGCTGATTTTCGATGGCTTTGATGAAATGGCAGCAAAGTGCGATCGCCAACAAATGATCAACAACTTTTGGGAATTGGCGAAAGTCGTCGTTCCCGGTGCTAAAGTTATCCTGACTTGTCGCACCGAACATTTTCCAGAAGCAAAAGAAGGACGTGCTTTACTCAACGCGGAATTGCAAGCTTCTACCGCCAACCTGACAGGTGAAACGCCCCAGTTTGAAGTGCTGGAATTAGAAAAATTCAACGACGAGCAAATCCGGCAGGTGTTGTCATTCCAAGCAGAATCTACCACAGTTGACCATGTGATGGACAATCCACAACTGTTGGACTTGGCACGTCGTCCGGTGATGACAGAGTTAATTTTGGAAGCATTGCCAGATATTGAAGCAGGTAAGCCCGTTGATATGTCGCGGGTTTATCTGTATGCAGTGCGGCGGAAGATGGAACGAGACATCAAAGCAGAGCGAACTTTTACTTCTTTGGCAGATAAGCTTTACTTTTTATCTGAACTTTCCTGGGAAATGCTGTCTACTGACCAGATGAGTTTAAATTATCGCCTTTTTCCCGATAGAATTCGTCGCTTATTTGGTGATGTTGTTCAGGAGGAGAAAGATTTAGACCACTGGCATTATGACATGATGGGGCAGACAATGCTGATTCGTAATGCCGATGGTGATTATACTCCCGCGCATCGTTCGCTGTTAGAGTTTTTTGTCGCGTACAAGTTTGCGGCTGAGTTGGGGGCGTTGGCTGATGATTTTATTGAATTGGCGCAGGCGCAGTCACATATAAATAATGATGCATCACCAGTTGATTACACTTGGTCATCTTATTTTCGTCGCCAGGTGGATGAGGCGGGGAAGATTTTGCCAAGTGCACCATTGAGGAGATTTGCAGGTGAGTCGTTCGAGAAGTTGAGGGAGAGTTTTGGGAAAGCGCCTTTAACAAAAGCGGTGATAGATCTGCTTTTGCCGATGCTGGATATTAATACCTCCATCACATCACCCTATCACCCAATGATCAAAATTCTTGAAGCGACACGCGGCAAAACCGAAGCTCAAGTGGATTACACCGGAGGAAATGCGGCGACGCTGTTGGTGAAGGTTCATAAAGCTGCTTTGGAAGATAAAGACCTCAACTGTGCTGTGCTTAAAGGTGCTGATTTTAGTAATGCTAGCCTGCGTCGTGTCAATTTTGCTGAGGCGAATCTAGTTAAATCTGTTTTTCCCAAAGTTTTCGGTGCAGTTTTTTGTGTGGCGTTTAGTCCTGATGGCAAGCTGTTTGCTACAGGTGATGCTAATTGCGAGATTAGCTTGTGGCAAGTTGCAGATTGTAAAAAAATTTTGCTCTGTAAAGGGCATACCGATTGGATACGATCAGTCGCCTTCAGTTCCGACGGTGTAACTTTAGCCAGTGCTAGTTTTGACGATACATTGAAGCTTTGGGATATCCGTACGGGAAAATGTCTAAAAACCTTGCAGGGACATACCAATCGGGTAAATTCAGTAGCAATCAATCCCAATGGTACAATCCTAGCCAGTGCCAGTGATGACCAAACAGTTAAGCTTTGGGATATTCACACTGGGAAATGCTTAAAAACTTTGCAAGGGCATACTGGTTCGGTAGAGTCAGTGGCTATTAGTGCTGATGGTACAACCTTAGCTAGTAGCAGTGATGACCAAACAGTTAAGCTTTGGGATATCCGCACAGGAGAATGTTTCAAAACCTTGCAGGGACATACCAACTGGGTACGATCAGTAGCAATAAGTTCAGATGGTACAACCTTAGCCAGTAGCAGTGATGACCAAACAGTCAAGCTTTGGGATATCCGCACAGGAGAATGTCTGAAAACTTTGCAGGGGCATACCAGTCGAGTAAATTCAGTAGCAATCAGTCCTGATGGTACAACCTTAGCTAGTGTCAGTTATGACAAAACAGTGAAGCTGTGGAATATTCATACTGGAGAGTGTTTAAAAACTTTACAGGGACATACCAACTGGGTACGGTCAGTAACATTCAGTCCTGACGGTGCAACTCTAATTAGTGGTAGCGATGACCAAACAGTGAAGCAATGGAGTATCAACACTGGTGAATGTTTGAAAACCTTACAGGGTATTATTTGTCCGATAAGGTCAATAGCAATAAGTTCAGATAGTACAACCATAGCCAGTAGCAGTGAAGACCCAACAGTAAAGCTTTGGGATACGACTACAGGAGAATGCCTGAAAACCTTGCAGGGACATACCAGTCGAGTAAATTCAGTAGCAATCAGTCCTGATGGTAGAATCCTAGCCAGTAGCGGTTATGACCAAACAATAAAGCTATGGGATATCCGCACAGGAAAATGCCTGAAAACTTTGCAGGGATCTAGAAGATGCGTAAATTCAGTGGCTTTCAGTCCTGACGGTACAACCCTAGCTAGTGGCAGTGCAGACAGAACAATAAAGCTATGGGATATCCATACTGGAGAATGTCTCAAAACTTTGCAAGGACATACCGACTGGTTATGGTCAGTAGCATTCAGTCCTAACAGTAAATTTTTAGCTAGTGGAAGTTATGACAAAACAGTGAAGCTATGGGACATCCACACAGGAGAGTGTCTCAAAACCTTACAAGGACATACCATTAGGAATAATTCAGTAGCAATCAGCCCTGATGGTAAAACCTTAGCCACTGGTGGTGAAGACCAAATGGTAAAGCTATGGGATATCCACAGTGGTGAATGCCTAATTACCTTGCAAGGACATACCAGTTGGATACCCTCCGTTGCTTTTAGTCCTGATGGTAAGACTTTTGCCAGTGCAAGTAACGATAAAACAGTCAGATTATGGGATATTCACAGTGGGAAATGCCTGAAAATTTTGCAGGGACACACACATTGGGTAAATTCAGTCATTTTCAGCACGAATGGTCAAACTCTTGTAAGTGGGAGTTGGGATGAAACAATAAAGCTTTGGGATGTTAACACGGGTGAGTGCCTAAAAACTCTGATAGATAGACCATATGAGCATATGAATATCACAGGCGTTAAAGGTTTAACCGAAGCCGAGAAAGCTACACTCAAAGCTTTAGGCGCAGTGGAAGAAGCAGAAATGTAAAATTAAAATATTCACACAATCTGAAAACGCAACTAGCCAGAAAACAATGACAACGAAAGAAAGTCTTAAACAAGAAATAGACAAGCTTAGTGAAGAACAATTTGAACTTGTAGCTGATTTTATTGAATTTATCAAATTCCGTACTCAAAAAGTTGATACAAATCCCAAAAAAAGACTTAGCGAATTTTACGGTGCATTAAAAACAACTCAACCCTATCCAGGAAAGGAGGAAAATCGTAAAAGAGTGGGCGAATCTTTGGCGCAATAAATAATTAACAAACAATATTAAACGGATAAAATAGGAGCCAAATAAAATGTCCTCAGAGAAAGTTAATATAGTGATTGAAAAGAACGAGTCAGGATACCTTATATCTTGTCCGGAACTAGAAGAATATCAATTTCAGGATAATTCTCTTGATAGTGCGTTTGCACGACTTCAAGAAGCAATCACTATTTATATGAAAAAAGCTGATGCTTCAAACAATAATACAGGTGAATCTATACTAAAAATGGTTGAAAGTTTTACAAATTATATGAGCGATGAGGAGCTAAGCCAACTCCCGACGGATGCAGCTGAACAACATGACCATTATCTTTATGGAACACCGAAAAAATTCTAATGAAGCTTGTTTTTGCAGATACTTTCTATTGGGTAGCATTAATAAATTCAAGAGATAATTGGCATGGAAAAGCGATAGAGATGACCAGAACCTTAGAACTGGTTCAAATTGTGACCACAGATGAAGTTTTGACTGAAGTGCTGAACTTCCTGTGCACTTATGGAAACCGAATGCGACAACGCAACGTTCAATTAATTAAAGATATCATTGCTAATCCTAATATTCAGGTGATGCAACAAACTCGTGAATCTTTTTTACAGGGTTTGGAGTTGTACGAAAGTCGTCTTGACAAAGAATACAGCCTTACAGACTGTATTTCTATGCAAACGATGAAGCAATTAGGAATTATCGATGTATTGACCCACGATAGGCATTTTGCTCAAGAGGGTTTTAGAATTTTGTTTCAAGATACATAGGTGTAACAACAAAGCCACTGTTGCACAAATGAGTGGAAAAAGGGAATAGGGGGGAGAAAAAGAGCGATCGCACTCAGTCCACCTACATTCTTTCCACAACCCTGATTCCCAGCAATGAAAGTCCCAACTTCAGAGCTCTAGCCGTTAAATCACACAGTATTAGGCGCGATGTCCGCACAGGTTCTTCGGCTTTGAGAACAGGGCAATTTTCGTAGAACTTATTAAACTTATCACTCAGTTGATACAAATACTCGCACAAGCGATTTGGTAGTAAATCTTTTTCGACTTCACTGATAATTTCATCAAGTTGTAACAAGTGCTTCGCCAGAGTTAACTCTGTTTCTTGCCGCAGAACAATTGGAGCGTCTGCTCCCAGTTTTTCAAAATCAATATTACCTTCACGACTAATGCCCTGAGTTCTAACATAAGCATAAACCATATATGGTGCAGTGTTGCCTTTAAGCGCTAGCATTTTGTCGTAGCTAAAAATGTAGTTGCTGGTACGATTTTGGCTTAAGTCGGCGTATTTAACCGCACTAACGCCAATCACCTGTGCAAGATTGCTGACAAACTCTTCAGTTTCTTGACGCGCTTCTTCTTTTATTCTGTTTTCTATATCTGCACGGGCGTGGGCGATCGCACCATTTAATAAATCTCCCAACCGCACAGCTTCCCCAGAACGAGTTTTCAATTTTTGACCATTTTCCCCTAGCACCAACCCAAATGGGGCATGCACAAATTCTACATCGTCTGTAATCCAGCCTGCCTTTCTTCCTACCTGAAAAATCTGAGCGAAGTGATTTATTTGTTCTATACCAACTGGGTAAATCACCCGCTGCACTTTATCTACTTGTACTCGATAGCGAATTGTCGCTAAATCTGTAGCAGCGTAGTTATATCCTCCATCTGATTTTTGCACAATCAAGGGTAAAGGCTCACCTTCCCTGTTAGTAAAGCCTTCCAAAAAAACGCACTTTGCACCCTGATTTTCCACTAGCAGACCTTTTTTATCTAATTCCTCTACGACTTCAGGCAGTAAAGCATTATAAAACGATTCACCTCGTTCAACAAAAGGAGCAATTTCCAATAAGTCGTAAATAACTTGGTAGGCTCGACTGGAGAGTTGACAAACTATCTTCCATGCTAGTAGTGTCTTTTGATCTCCTGCCTGTAGTTTTACCACAGCCTGACGTGCTGCTTGTTGGAAATTTGCATCTGCATCAAATCGTGCCTTTGCTTGACGGTAAAATGAAGATAAGTCACCCAAATTTAAAGTTTCAGTAGTGGTTAAAGCTTCTGGGTACGCTTCTTCTAAATAAGCGATAAGCATTCCAAATGGCGTTCCCCAATCTCCGACATGGCTAATCCGCTCGACTTTATGACCAACAAATTCTACAATTCGAGACAGACAATCTCCAATCACTGCTGGACGTAAATGTCCTACGTGCATTTCTTTGGCGATGTTTGGGCTGGGGTAATCTACAATAACTCGCTTGGGATTGTTAGTTTGTGCGACTCCTAACCTTGGATCTCCTTGAATTGCCTTGAGTTGTGCTTCTAGGTATTCTGTTTTTAGCTTCAAATTGATAAAGCCAGGACCAGCAACTTCTGGTGGCTTGCAAATATCAGATACATCAAGTTTATCAACAATTTGTTGTGCGATCGCCCTTGGTTGCTGTCCCAATTGCTTTGCTAGCGCTAAAGCTACGTTTGCTTGATAATCACCAAATTTAGGATTGCTCGCAGCAACCAAGACTGGATCTACCTTACTGTAATCACTGCCAAAAGCTGCATCCAAAGCTTCCTGTAACTTAAGTTTTAGCTGTTCTTGTGTATCCTTCATATTTATTTTTTTAGTTATGATAACCTGTCAGAAATTTTTATTTATCAACAAACATACAAATTCTTCCATAATCAAACCATTATCTCTAATGATTCCTCGTAGAGTTCCTATAGTTAATTTTTAATTATCTGGAACGACAACTTGAGCTAATGGTTCATCTGTACGAATAATAATCTAGCTGCTTTCTGGTGCGCTTGTGCGAAAAACTAACCTTGCTGAGTGCTCTTGCTACAAAATGACTTGCCTGGTGATTCTGGTTTTTGCTGAAACTGCAATGCTTTGAGCCAACCGGATAATCATTCAATCCTCATACTTAAATCTAACCAAGAGGATTTCGTAATTGGTGCACTACTAGAAATGTAATCCACTCCTGTCTCAGCAACAGCACGAATAGTGTCTAAAGTAATGTTGCCAGAAGCTTCAATTTTAACGTGACTATCGTGTTGACGAATTATGTCCACAGCCTGACGCATCAAATCAACAGGCATATTGTCCAACATGATAATGTCAGATCGATGCTGCAAAGCTTCTTGTACCTGCTCTAAACTTTCCGTTTCTACTTCTATAGTTAAGGGATAAGGAATTGAGGAGCGAATTTGAACAATAGCCTTCCCAATTCCCCCAGCAGCTGCGATGTGATTATCCTTAATCATAACTGCATCATCTAATCCCATTCGGTGATTGACTGCCCCTCCTACTGTAGTTGCGTACTTTTCCAACAACCTTAACCCAGGAGTGGTTTTGCGCGTGTCCACCAGTTTTGCAGGTAAATCAGCAATTTGCTCTACATAGTTTTGGGTGAGCTTGGCGACGCCACTGAGTCGCATAACTATATTGAGAGCAACGCGTTCTCCCATCAGGAGGGCATCTAGCGGACCATCGATTTGGGCCACCACTTCTCCCACCTCACAAGAACTACCCTCAGCTACAACAGGAATAAAGCTAACTTTTTCATCTAAAAGTTGAAACACTCTTGCCGCGATTGGTAAACCTGCTATAACTCCAGATGCTTTCGCCATCCACTTCGCTTGTCGTACTTCCTTAGTTATCAAGGCTTGGGTTGTGCGATCGCCCCGACCGATATCTTCCAACAACCAATCGTGCAACAACCTATCTAAAACAAGCCTGGGTGGCAAAACACCAAAATGACTCATAGTTTTATTGTTCCCTTCTCAACTTCCAGAATTACTATAGCCTACAGTGCTTGCTATATATACTTTCCAGAAGACAGCAAAAAATTCTCAAAAAAAGTTTCAGAAAATAGTTGACAGGCAAGAGCGGGTTCGCTATATTGAATAAGTGCCTGAAGCGCGGACACAAAAACAAGTCACCGC